>JAIFNF010000002.1 GCA_020047885.1 Gammaproteobacteria bacterium
GCGTCGCGCAGGGCGTCGGCCTTGTCGGTGCGCTCCCAGGTGAATTCCGGTTCTTCGCGGCCAAAATGCCCGTAGGCGGCAGTTTTGCAGTAAATGGGTCGAATCAGATCCAGCATTTTCACCAGCCCGTAGGGGCGCAGATCGAAATGGCCGCGCACGATCTCGACCAGCCGCTCTTCGTCAATCTTGCCGGTACCAAAGGTGTTGATGCTGATTGAGGTCGGCTCGGCGACGCCAATCGCATAGGACACCTGAATTTCGCATTTGTCTGCCAGACCGGCGGCGACGATGTTCTTGGCGACATAGCGGCAGGCATAAGCGGCGGAACGGTCGACCTTGGACGGGTCTTTGCCAGAGAAAGCGCCGCCGCCGTGATGGGCAGAACCGCCGTAGGTATCGACGATGATCTTACGCCCGGTCAGCCCGCAGTCGCCCACCGGTCCGCCAATCACGAAGCTGCCGGTCGGATTAATATGATACCGCGTGTGCTTGTCCAGCCATTCCGCAGGCAGCACCGGCAGGATGATGTTTTCCATCACCGCTTCGCAGAGCAATTTGTAGCTGATGTCGGCATCATGCTGGGTGGACAGCACGACCGCTTCAATGCCGACGGCTTTATTGCCTTCGTAGCGGAACGTGACCTGGCTCTTGGCATCGGGCCGCAGCCAGGGCAGGACACCGCTCTTGCGCATCTCCGCTTGTCGCTGCACCAGCCGGTGAGCATAGGTGATCGGCGCAGGCATCAGCACGTCAGTTTCGTTCGTCGCGTAGCCGAACATCAAGCCCTGGTCGCCAGCGCCCTGTTCTTCGGGCTTGTCGCGGTTCACGCCTTGGGCGATATTTGGCGATTGTTTGCCGATGCACGACAGCACCGCGCAGGTGGCGCCGTCGAAGCCGACATGGGAATTGTCGTAGCCGATGCCGACCACGGTGTTGCGCACGATCTGGTCAAAGTCGACCCAGGCCGTAGTGGTAATTTCGCCGGCCAGCACCACGACGCCGGTTTTAATCAGCGTTTCGCAGGCAACCCGAGCTTTGGGATCTTCAGCGATAATAGCGTCCAGTACAGCATCGGAAATCTGATCGGCGATTTTATCCGGATGCCCTTCGGAAACAGATTCGGAAGTGAACAGGTAGGTGCGGCTCATGAGGTGGCGTATCCTTGGACGACGATTGCAGCGAAGGTTCGTGCGCCGAAACGGCGGTATCATGGAAAGGGGGGCAGTTTAACCGGAAAATCGTGAATTTGCATCGGTATTTTTTATACTATTTAGTTATTTAAACTTTCGTAAACTGGATAAAGTCGATGATGAACGCGCCTTCCAAACGCCCCGTTTTGACCTGCGCTGACTTGGGCTGTGAACCGTTAATGGTGCTGCTGGCGCGCTATGGGTTGCGCGTGGATTGGGTGTCAGCAGGTAGTGTGATTCCCGGCAGTTATTGGGGCGACAGTGAGGCCGGGTTGATCGGAGATTGTGTGTGGGTCAGGGAGGATACGCCGGTGCATTCTGCATTGCACGAGGCTTGCCACGCGATTTGTATGGACAGTGCGCGTCGCGCCCGGCTGCATACCAACGCGGGGGGAACCTATCTCGAGGAAAATGGCGTCTGCTATCTGCAAATTCTGCTGGCCGATGGGTTGCCGGGCGTGGGGCGGGAGCGGATGTGGGCGGATATGGATGCCTGGGGCTACAGTTTTCGGCTGGGTTCGACCCGCGCCTGGTTTGAACAGGATGCTGAAGACGCCCGGAAATGGCTGATTCAGCATGAGTTGATTGATCAGAACGAGCAGCCACTCTGGCGGTTGCGGCAGGACTGACAGGTGGGTAATCTATCCCGACAGCAACGGCAAATCCATAGCCGATAACCCCCGGCAATTGGATTACATCGTGACAATTGAAGGCGGACTAATCGCGATGTTCGTGGAAATGGAGCGCCACGCTGACGCTGAACGGCAGCAAGACCGTGAGGACGGGGGATTTAGCTTGACATACTCCCCGCCCTGAAGGACGGGGATTCCTCTGTAGAGGGTATGATGCCCCATACCGAGAACACTGAATGTTCTCTGCTCTCCCCCATAGGGCAAGCCCTATGGGTGGCACAACCCACCGGCAGCAGATGAGCCGAAACAGAATGCTTTTGAACACGATCCAGGTTTTACCTGCTCATCTTTTGAGCAGAACCGCATACCTTAGAATTGCCAAAGAGCGAACAATCGTCGGTGGCGTCATCGCGATGGCCGACTTAGGGAGCATAGCAAAAAAGAAGGCGAACTGCGTTCGCCGCGCTATCCATCCCCGCCCTGAAGGGCGAGGCTTTCCGCGCAATTCAGGTAATTTGTGTTATGCCGGAACCCGCTTTAAGCTTACAGATTCATTTGGGCAGGAGGTAGTTAATGGCTGGAAAAACGCTCTACGACAAGCTTTGGGACGCCCATCAGGTGCGGATCGATCCTGATGGCACGGCGCTGCTGTATATCGACCGTCACCTGGTGCATGAAGTCACTTCCCCGCAGGCCTTTGAAGGTCTGCAACTGGCGGGACGCCCACCGTGGCGGCGGGAATCCATGGTCGCCATGCCCGATCACAATACGCCGACCACTCCCGGTTTCACCACCATCGACGACCCGGTGTCCCGCTTGCAGGTGGAGACGCTGGACGCGAACGCTCGTCGCTACGGTCTGCGCTATTTCGCCATTGGCGATCTGCGCCGGGGCATCGTTCACGTCGCCGGGCCTGAACAGGGCGCTACGCTCCCCGGAATGACCGTGGTCTGCGGCGATTCCCACACCTCCACGCATGGCGCGTTCGGGGCGCTGGCTTTCGGCGTCGGCACGTCCGAAGTCGAGCATGTCATGGCGACCCAGTGCCTGATTCAGAAGAAATCGAAAGCGATGCTGATTCGCGTCGATGGCCAGACCGGGCCGGGCGTCACCGCCAAGGACATCGTACTGGCCATTATTGGTCACATCGGCACTGCGGGCGGCACCGGTTACGCGGTCGAATTCGGCGGCGACGCCATTCAGACGCTGAGTATGGAAGGGCGGATGACCGTCTGCAACATGGCCATTGAAGCCGGAGCGCGGGCGGGGATGATCGCGGTCGATCAGACCACGATCGACTATCTACACGGTCGGAGTTCCGCGCCGACCGGTGAGGTGTGGAATCAGGCCGTGGCCGAATGGCGCGAACTGCACAGCGATTCCGACGCGGTATTTGACCGGGTGGTCACCCTGGACGCGGCGGCGATCAAGCCACAGGTCACTTGGGGCACCTCGCCGGAAATGGTGGTCGCCATTGATGGATCCGTGCCAGATCCGGTCCGCGAAGCCGATCCCACCAAGCGCAACAGCATCGAGCAGGCGCTGCACTACATGGGCCTGCAACCCAATACGCCCATCACCGATATTTCGCTGGACCGGGTGTTTATCGGTTCCTGCACCAATGGCCGGATTGAGGATTTGCGCGCCGCGGCGGCGGTCATCAAGGGTCGCAAGGTCTCGGGGACACTGAAACAGGCGCTGGTGGTGCCGGGTTCGGGACTGGTCAAACAACAGGCCGAGCGCGAAGGTCTGCATCAGATTTTTCTGGCTGCCGGATTCGAGTGGCGCGAGCCGGGTTGTTCCATGTGTCTGGCGATGAACGCCGACCGATTGCTGGCGGGCGAACACTGCGCCTCCACGTCCAACCGCAATTTTGAAGGGCGGCAGGGGCAGGGCGGACGCACCCATCTGGTCAGCCCGGCCATGGCAGCGGCAGCCGCTATCGCCGGTCATTTCGTCGATGTGCGCACGTTCTGAGGAGTTTGCTGATGAGAGCCTTTACCCAACTGGAGGGTCTGGTGGTGCCGGTGGATCGGGCGAATGTAGACACCGACGCCATCATTCCCAAGCAGTTTCTGAAATCCATTAACCGCACCGGCTTTGGCCCCTACCTGTTCGACGAATGGCGCTATCTGGATCATGGCGAGCCGGGGATAGACTGTGCCGGGCGGCCGTTGAATACCGCCTTCGTTCTGAACCAGTCGCACTATCAGGGCGCGAGCATCCTGCTGGGGCGGGAGAATTTTGGCTGCGGCTCCTCGCGGGAACATGCGGTGTGGGCGCTGGATGAATACGGTATTCGCTGCGTCATCGCGCCCAGTTTTGCCGACATCTTTTGCGGCAACTGCTTCAAATCGGGCCTGTTACCCATCGCACTGGACGCTGCTATCATCGAGCGCCTGTTCCGCGAAGTGGAAGCGACGCCCGGTTATCGGCTATCAGTCAATCTCGCCGCGCAGACCGTGACGCTGCCCACTGGCGAGTCCATCGCCTTTGAAGTCGATCCGTTCCGCAAGGAATGTCTGCTCAACGGTTGGGATGACATCAGCCTGACCCTGCGCCATGCCGACGAGATTCGCGCCTTTGAGGCTCGGCGGCGGCAGGCGGCACCCTGGCTGTTTGCCTGAGAGACCCTCACCCCCAACCCCTCTCCCATGGGGAGAGGGGAGTAAAAAATACCATGACCGCCAAGATTCTGATTCTCCCCGGCGATGGTATTGGTCCGGAAATCGTCGCTGAGGCAGTGAAAGTGCTGGAATGCCTGCGCCAGGAACACGGCCTCGATGTCGCGCTGGACTATGGCCTACTCGGGGGTTGCGCAGTGGATGCGCTTGGTTCGCCATATCCCGAGGCCACCCGCAGCCAGGCGCAGGACGCCGATGCCATTTTGCTGGGCGTAGTCGGCGGGCCGAAGTGGGCATCGCTGGACCGTCCGCAGCGCCCGGAAAGCGGTCTGCTGACCCTGCGCGCTGATCTGCAATGCTTCACCAATTTGCGCCCGGCTATTCTCTACCCACAACTGGCTGCTGCTTCAATCGGCATGTTGCCGTCGGCGTCGCTGAATGCGCAGGGCAAGGGTTTGTACGAACCGATTCACGGCTCCGCGCCGGATATTGCGGGCAAAGGCATCGCCAATCCGCTGGCGATGATTCTGTCCGTGGCGATGCTGCTGCGCCATAGCTTGAATCAGCCGGAATTGGCAGAACGGGTAGAACATGCTGTCGGGCAGGTGCTGGATCAGGGATTGCGCACCCTGGATATTACCGCCACCGGTATGACGGCGGTGGGTACCCAGGCCATGGGCGATGCCGTAGTGGCGGCGTTGTAGTGAAAGTTTGGTTATCACGTTTTAGGGCGGAAGTGACCGCTCTGGGCACATCTTCAAGTTGAGGCATGACAATGATGAAGCGTACAGGTCTGGTCGGCTGGCGGGGCATGGTGGGTTCCGTGCTGATGGAGCGGATGCGGGCGGAACATGATTTCGCCCTGATCGATCCGGTGTTTTTCACCACGTCCAATGTGGGGGGCGAGGGGCCAGCCATTGGCCGCGAAACGCCGCCGCTCAAGGATGCCCGGTCGCTGGATGAATTGAAAACGCTGGATGTGATTATCACCTGCCAGGGCGGTGATTATACGAATGAGATGTATCCGCAACTGCGTGCCGCTGGCTGGAAAGGCTATTGGATTGACGCCGCCTCCGCGCTGCGCATGAAAGAGGATGCCGTGATCATTCTCGATCCGGTCAATCGCCAGGTTATTCAGAACGCGCTCGCCAGGGGCGTCAAGGACTACATCGGCGGCAACTGCACGGTGAGTCTGATGCTGATGGGTCTCGGCGGGCTGTTCGCCCACGGGCTGGTGGAATGGATGAGCGCCATGACCTACCAGGCCGCCTCCGGGGCTGGCGCGCAGAATATGCGGGAACTGATCCAGCAGATGGGCGCAATTCACCACGCGGTCGCGGATCGGCTAGATCAACCGGCTTCGGCGATTCTGGAAATTGACCGCATCGTCGCGGATACCTTGCGCTCCAGAACTTTCCCCACCGAGCAGTTCGGCGTCCCGCTGGCCGGTAGTCTGATCCCCTGGATCGACAAGGCCATGGATAACGGCCAGAGTCGCGAAGAATGGAAAGGGCAGGCTGAGACTAACAAGATTCTGGGTCGAGCCGATCAACCCATTCCCGTTGACGGTCTCTGCGTTCGGGTGGGCGCGATGCGTTGCCACAGCCAGGCGCTGACCATCAAGCTGACCCGCGACGCGCCCCTGGATGAACTGGTCGAAATCATCGGCAGCGCCAACGACTGGGTGAAGGTCGTACCCAACGAGCGGGAACGGTCGATCCGCGAACTCACGCCTGCCGCCGTCACGGGGATGTTGAACGTCCCGGTGGGTCGGTTGCGCAAGCTCAACATGGGACCGTATTACCTCGGTGCTTTTACCTGCGGCGATCAACTGTTGTGGGGCGCCGCCGAACCGCTGCGGCGAATGCTGCGGATGCTGTTGGAAGCCTGATTTTTTTGCCTGCTTCCCGGTATCCAAATCGCAGAAACGCGCTTTAGGGAGTATCTTTTTAATTAAGCTTTGAACCCAATGGCGGTTTGAAGTAAAAAAGCCGCTGGTTCGGTTATCGCCGGCGACATCCATACCAATCCCGCCGGGACCATGACCCTCCGGCGGCGGAAGGGAGACAGGTCATGCCGACCAGGATATTACTCCAATTACTACTCTTAGCCGGGCTGGCAGCGCCATTGGGCGCCTTCGCTTTAGGCGTTGGTCCGCTCACCGTCCGCTCGGCGCTCAATCAGAATTTTGAGGCCGAAATTCCCCTGCTGGTGAACAATCCTGCTGAACTGGTGGGGTTGACTACGGATTCCATTCGGATTCCGCGTCAGCAGGTGTTCACCGATATGGGCATCGAACCGCTGGAATTCCTCTCAAAACTGCGCTTTGCGGTTCAGACCACCGCCGGCGGTTCCAGCTTCATCAAAGTGGTGTCCGTCCAACCGATTCGTGAACCCAGCTTCGATCTTTTAATTGAAGTGGTGTGGCCGCGTGGCCGGTTGTTACGGACGTTCCCCGTACATCTTGACCCGGAGTTATACGCTGATCGGCAGCCTCCGCCCCCGCCGGTGGAAGCGCCACTCCTTGCATCACCCGCCATCGCTGTAGCCCCTGCAGATTCCGGTTTACCGCCGCCGGCGTCCCCGGTCAGTTTTGAGGGTGCATCACTCTATGGCCCGGTCAAGCGAGGAGAAAATCTGACGCGCATTGCCGAGAAGGTACGTCCTTCGCCCGCTGTTAGCATACCGGATATGATGGCAATTCTGGTCGCGGGTAATCCTGAGGCCTTCACCAGAGGCAATCCCAATACACTACGCGTTGGCGCGACCCTCCGAGTGCCGTCGCCACAGGCGCTGGGGATGACCGGCCAGCCTACTCCACCGCCGGTTCCCGATGTTGCCGCAGTGACTCCACTCGAACCGCAGGCCAGTCCGCTACAAACGCCGGTGGAAACGCCGGTGCCACCGCCGGTTACCCAAACACCACCGGTTACAGAAACACCACCGGTTACAGAAACACCACCGGTTACAGAAACACCACCGGTTGCCCAAACGCCACCAGTTACGGAAACGCCACCGGTTGCCCAAACACCACCAGTTACGGAAACGCCACCGGTTGCCCAAACACCGCCGACATCACTGACGCCGCCACAGGAGATCATTCCCCAGGCAACCGTGCCGCTGGAACCGCCGCCGCCGGTAGTCGATACCAAGCCCCTGGAGGCGACACCGCCGCCGGTAGTCGATACCAAGCCCCTGGAGGCGACACCGCCGCCGGTAGTCGATACCAAACCCCTGGAGGCGACACCGCCGCCTGCGGTAAAGCCGACAGTGCCGCCTCAGGAAGCCGGTATGGATTGGTTGTCCAATCCGGTGGTCTGGGTGGCTATTGCCCTGATCGTGTTAGCGGTTGGCGCGGTCTTGTTGTTGCCGCTCCTCCGGCGTCCGGCGCGTCCGAAAACCACGGAAGAGACACTGTATGGTGGTGAGACCGAAGAGGCTGGGTTAGCTGTGGCTGAGGAACCCCGAACTTCAGTTCGCAAGCCGGAAATAAAACCCAGAAAACCGGTTCAGGCTGCCGCTGAAGAAACAGCCGCTAAACCACCACCACCTGTGGCTGAACCCCCGGTTACCCCGGTAGTTACCCCGATAGCTAAACCGGTGCCCAAAGTGGCCGCGCCACCCCCCAAGCCCATCGACGAGCTATTGAAGGATATCGATTTCAATCTGGGTGATGAACGGTCACAACCGATTACTGAAGGGAAAGGAGCCTCACGCGGCGGGGTGGCGCGCCGGATGCCCGATGCCGAACCGCCTACCGCGTCGGTGACCCGGACTAATACGCCGTTACCGCCGGTGAAGCCAGTCCAACCGGCTCCCATTCCAGCTCCGGCGCTGGAGCCGCTGTCGGAATTACCCTCCGGATTGCAGTTGGACAAGCTGGAGTTTGATCTGGGCGATCTGGGATTGGAGTCCACCCGCAAGCCGGCGGAATTGCCGCCACTGGAACTGAAACCCGCCGCCCGGTCTGCACCTGCCGATGATTTAGCCGCAACGATCGATTTGCACTTGCCGGATTTTGAACCCATAAGCCGGTCTACGACGGCTGCGGAACCTCAGCAACCCAAGGCGTCGGATTTTAAATTCGAGTTTGCCGACGTCAGCGAGCAGTCCGGCAACGAGAACCTGACGCTGCTGGATGATGAGTTACGAAGCTTTGGCGATGGCGATAGTGGGTTCGATTTGGGCAAGATGGAACTCAGTTTACCGCCGGGCGGCAGCGATACCGGCGCCGATTACGTCGAAACCAAGCTGGATTTGGCCGCGGCCTATCTGGATATGGGCGACCAGGTCGGGGCTCGCGGCCTGCTGGATGATGTTCTCAAGGAAGGGGATGCGGCGCAGAAACAGCGCGCTGAAGATCTGCTCAAGAAACTGGGCTGATTTTTCAGCCTGCCCTCCCCCGCAACGGGGAGGGCGTCGATTGTGGGGATAACGAGATTAACGCAGCGAGGCTGTAGATACCGGTTCGGCCAGAACCAGCGCCCGATCCGCTGCGCCCCGTTGCGCCAGTCGCGCCATGGTTCCCGCCGGCAGCCAGACCATGGTGCCTGCCGGCAGCGGGATGCGTCCACTTTGCGCAGGGGGATTCCAGGCCCGGTTGAGAGCCGTCAGTTCGCTGGAGTTGACTTCGTAATGGCTGGCCAGAGTGGAAACCGCCACCGTTTGCCGGAGCCGAATCCGATCCAGATTCAACGGTGACTCATAACTGAGGCCTTCCGGGAAGAACTGTTGCGGATTACGGGCGATGTTACGCGCCGCTAGGAATTCGGTATAAAAATTCCGCGAGGCGAAGCCGAAGCCCTTGCCCGAGTAATTTTTGACGATGGCCGCTATGTCATCGCCCCATTCGCTTTTCGCCCGCGCCATGCCGCCGACCCCGTGATTGTAAGACGTGATCGCCAGCGGCCAATGGTCTAAACGGTTGTGGGCTTTCCCCAGATATTTTGCCGCGCCCTGAGCGGAGGCTACCGGATCGCGCCGTTCGTCGACTGCCGCATTCATCATCATGAATTGTCGGGCCGTTGCGGGCATGAACTGCCACATCCCCACCGCGCCTACGGAAGATGCCGCATGATTCTGGAAAGAAGACTCGACATGCGGCAGATAGGCCAGATCCTCGGGCAGACCGGCCTCACGGAACACTTGGCGGAACATGGGATCATAGCGTCCGCTGATTTCCAGACCGCGTTTAAACCGTTCGCGCATCCCGCGCTGGTTACGCAACCGATCACTGACACCGACCATGGCACCAGATCCGCCGGTACTCGACTGAATACGGTTCGCCAGTGCCTGTTCGTTGGGTGTCAGCGGCGCACGGGTAGCAGCTTTGGATTCCAGTTCACGGAGCGCCGTCTTAAGACCCTCATAGCGCAACTTCAGATAGGTCTTCTGATCCTCGGTATAGCCTTCCCCGGCCTCGCCGGGCAGGGTCATCACCTCATAAATCAGATCCATATAGCGGTTGTCGTGTAGCGCAATCTGACTGCGCCCCCACACCGCATAGACGTTCTGCCAGAAGGCGATCTGCGGCTGTAAAGCGGACGGAGCCGGGAAGACCTCATCATGGGTTGCGATGGGAATTCTGGCCGGCGGTGGTGCAGGTGGGCTGGCGCAAGCCGCCAGCACCAGCGTGGTCAGAATGATCGAAAATCCGCGCAGTCGTAGTCGCATAAACGCTTCCCCCTCTGGTGGCGCGATGAACAGGATTTTGGATTCGTTCGTTCTTTTCTGGAACATCCCGAACCCGGCACTACTACAAAAATGTGTTGGTTTTTTTAGCGGGGCAGTACGCCGGAAAAATTCAAAGTCCAGCGTCCATCGCCGCCCGGTGGTCCCAGCAGATTCATAGCCTGGCGCAGCGCATTATTATTGGGATCGCGAACCGACGCCTGACCGTTGAACCGATAACGGCCATCCGGCAGCAGGTTGAACGTGCCTTCCAGCGCCAAGGGGCTGTCATGATCCTGAATAACGCCCTGCACGCCTTCCGGGTCAGCCGGGGTCAGTTGCGCGGTAAAATCACCCAGCGCCAGGGGCTGACCCAAGGTTACACGCAGATTCAGCAGATGGACAACGCCATCCGCCGCCAGCGGCTGACCTGCCGGGTTTAAGCGAACTTCGCGCAGGTTAAAATCCACCACACCCTGCACCGGCCATTTCGGCTGGCCGGCGGCGATGGCTAACTCGGTCAGGCGAAGATTCCCGGTGAAGTCCCGAAGACGCCGGTAACGCGCCGGGTTAATCGCCGCTTTTCCAGCCAGCTTGATATCCGGATCGTCGGTCCGCCAGTCCCAATTCAGTTGGTCAATCTGTACCCCACGCCAATTGATGCCATTCGCTACGCCATCCGTTGCGTCGCCCTCGACGGTTTGCACAGTCAATCCCCGGAACTGCTCGGTGAGCGGGTCGATGACCATGGTCGCCGGAGCCAGCAGCAGCAGGGATCCCAGGAACGCCAGCAGACCCAACACGCTGTAGCGCAGAACATTTTTCATGGTCGGGTTCCCTGCAGGATCAACCGGGCGTTGATGATGAGGATAATGGGATGTTCGCGCTCCAGGGTGCCGATCCACGGGAGCAGTTTGTCGAACTCGACGGCATCCAGTCGGGCGCTCAGCTTATCCTCACCTTGCGGGGTAATCTGCTTGAGCGCTGCGCCCAACCCGGCCGCTCGTGCAGTTTGATCAACGACCGTCAGCAGGGAACGTCCATCACTTTTAGGTCGTGTTGTTCCACTCAGGCGTTGGATTTCCTGAGCCGCCTGCCGCATCCAGGCCAGATCAGTGCGCTGTTCAGCGATATTCTGCTGGAGTCGGCGATGGCTGACCTGAAACGGTTCCCAGACCAGCACATAGACCAGAATAGCCAGCGCAACGGCCAGGCCGCCGCTGACCAGAGCGCGTTCACGGGTGGCGAGGCTCTCCCACCAGGCTTTCACGAGGCCGCCTTTTTCAGCGTGACTTTACTTTCCATCCGTCCCTCGCGTTGCGTCGTGCGGATTTCCGCCCGCAGGCCGGGTTGTTGTTCCAGTTGTTGCCGGAGTTGATCCAGCAGTGCCGGGTTACCGCCCTCCAGCGCCAGATCCAGTTGCCCTTCACGATAGCTGATGCCGCGCAGGGTGATGTCGGGAAACCGCACCAGAGGTTGTGCGCCCTGATGGAGCAGTTCGAGAAACGCGCCGCCCGTCGTCCCGACGGGGGCTAACTCCCGTAATCGGGTTTCCAGTTGGATTTTGGGATTCACGATCCGGGTCGCACCGGGAACGGCGTCCTTGTAGACCTGCTCCATGGCGGTACTCAATGCGCTCTGTTCCCACTGCAACCGCACATGTTCCCAAAGCAGTCCGATCCCCTGGATGAGGAGCCATATACTGGCCAGAATCGCTGCCGACCGCCAGGGTCGCAATCGGCGTTGCCACTGCATCTGCCGACTGTAGGAGCCTTGCAGTAGATTCAGGACGGTATCAGGCCGATAGCCGGTGGCGAATAAGAGCAGAGGTTCGACCGGCTCACTTTCAATCTGTCGGGCTACATCCACTGTGAGGGGCGGCGGATTCCCCCAGATACGCAAGCGCTGCGGTTTGGCGTCGCCCGCTTCGGCCAGCGCCTGGTTCAGAAACAGGTCCAGCGTCTCCGGGTCGGTGACGAAACCTTCCCAGCGGCTGGTGCGCACCACAATCCGTGAGCCATCGGCCAAGAGGCTCCATTCCCCCGCTTGCCAAGGTAGAAATAGCGGGTCGGGAATCACGGCGAACGGGGTGAGTCCCGCCTGGGTAACGGTTTCCAGCCAGCCACGCAGTGCGGTGTGATCGACCGTCGCCACCGGCAGGTGATCGCCATCCGGGGCTTGACCCAGCGCAAAGTGCAGGGTCTCGATGTCGTCGGCCAGTTGATCTTCCAGGGCGTAAGGCACGGCGCGCGCCCACAAGGCACGTTTGCGACCCGGCAAGGGAATCCGATGCAGGGTAATCGCCTCTCCCGGTGCCGCCAGCACCCAGCGGCCGCCACCGGCCTGACGAGCCAGTTCGGCCAGGGAGCCATGTTGGACGGCACCATCGGGGCGCAACCATTCCGCCTGATCGGGGGCGAGCAACCGGAAAAAATTCAAGGGAGCGGGCACGGGGTCTTAATCCTGGTGGCCAAAGCTGCGTCGCAGGACGCGAACGCCATTTTCGTCACGAAAAATCATACTGTATAACATGGCGCGGCCATCGCCCACCTGGGCTTCGGCCTGCACTAAAAAATATTGGCTATCGACGCTCAGCAGCGCTTTCGTCGGCGCGTCCAGAGTGATTTTTACCGCATTCATCCATTCATCCACGGTTTCGTAACCCTCGGCGGGACGCTCTTCCAGCGAGCGTTCCAGATCGGCTAGTTCCAGTTGGTCATCGAGCGCCGCCAGAATCAGCGCCGGAGCGGTATTGACGTTGAGCGCGACACCGGGCGGCAAGGCGCACACCAGGGGGGCCAGTTTATCGTAAATTTCCCGGTCTACGCCCTTGACCAGACGCAACTCGGAAATATGCGTGAAGGGTTGGTTGGCGGCCAGATAAGGCGGGTTCAGCACCGTATAATCGCTGTCCTCAGCGCCATCCGGGAACAGCGCATCCGGGTCAGGATCAATCCAGTCAGCCATCGCCTGCGCCAGCTCCGGTTTTAACTCCAGCCGGGTTAACAGGCGCTGCAAAAATTGCAGTTGCGCTTTGTCGAGTCCCGCCTTGCCGGTAGCAGGCTTGGGCGGCTCGGGGGTAGCGGGTGACTTCGCGTCTGGATTTTCGGGATTTTCCGCAGACTTTGGATCTTTCGGTGAACGATCCGGGTTGGCGTCGGGGCGGGTTGCGGAATTTTCTGGCGGGGGTCGCCATAGGTTATTGAGATTGAAGCAGCCCTGCAGATCGCGGATTTTTCCCGACAGAACGCCATTATCGACGGGCAGCGCCGGGGGCAGATTGGCCCATATTTCGCCGGGGTGATCGATCTGGTTTTCCTGGCGGTCGCGCATCAGCATCAGTCCTGCCCATTGTTCAACGCCCAGCGTATAGAGCCGGGCCTGCTGCTGGTGTTGCAGGACGGTACTGCGGCGAATGGCGATTTGCTGCACGGTAGCGAGGCTGATGGCGGTCATGCTGGCCAGAAAGACAATCAGCAGGACGGTAATCAGGGCGACGCCGGATTGACGGTGAACCAGTGGGTCAGCCGGACAATGGTAACAGGCGGGTAATGGCACCCCAGTCCTCCAGCGTCAGCGTAATTTCCACCGCACGCGGCGGCAGATTCGGGTTGGATGGTTGATCGCCCGAGCTTTCATCCGCAGGCGGCGGCCAATCATTCCGCCACTCATCCTCCTGGTCGAGGAATCGTGCGCGAAATTCCTGCACTTGGTCGAGCAGCAGCGTTTCCCGTGGCGCACCCGGCCCACCGCGATCCAGCACATCCCAATGCAGACGTCGCCCGTGATTGACCCAGTGGATTATCCCAGCCAGTGCGCGTCAGAATCAGCACATCATCCAGTAAATCCCCGCCGCGCAGCGCGGGTTCAGGATCGCCATATTCATCACGAATACCGCGCGGCGTCGCTTGTTCAATATCCTGAGCCAGGCGAAACACCGCCAGTTGCACGTCCGCCAGCCGCCGGTTTTGTTCCTCCACCGCCGCACGAGTGAACAGTACACTCCGCAATCCGCTGTAGGCCGCAGTCGCCATGATCGCGAAGACCGCTAGGGCGACCAGCAATTCCAGCAGGGTAAAGCCGCGAGTAGTCGAGTTCATGGCGTTCTGGGCGGCGACGGCTGGGGTTGATCTTTGGGCGGCGGTGGCCGGGTAGCGGGATCATCCGGATTTTGCGCAGGCAGCTCTTGCGGGGGATTAGCCTTGAACGCGGTGAGCGTACTCAACACCGGGCCATTCTCGACCGAGCGAACTGTGACCTCCAATCGGCGCAGATCAGGATCATCGGTTTTAGCGAAACGGCTTTCCCATAGCCAGGCGCGATTGGCCAACTCGGCGCTACCCCGCACGATACCCTCATCCGGCCAGGGTTCGGCGGCCAGCAACTGTTCATTGACCTTATTGAGCGCGACCCAACTGGCGAAGGTCTGGTCGCGCAGCCAGGCAGTGCTGGCAATGCTTTGCGTAGCCGCGTTGATGATTGCACCCATAGCGATGGCCAGCACCGCCATGGCCACCAGCACTTCCAGCAGAGTGAAGCCGGACATGCGCTTCATCGGGTCACTTCCCCGACTGTCAACCGGCCCATGGCGTCGCCGGCGACCCGATACAAGGGCGCATCCAGCGCCTGATCGTCTA
>JAIFNF010000047.1 GCA_020047885.1 Gammaproteobacteria bacterium
CTAATGGTATTCGGACCGAGCGTGGCGTTAGCGTCCAGAATGGTCTGCCGCAACGAACCCGCGCCGCCGTCGTTAATGTTGGTAACGAGGAAGGAAGTGAGGGTGTTGAAGGTAGCGGTGACGGTGCGGGCTTGATCCAACGTGACGGTGCAGGGATCAGCGGTGCAGTCGCCGCTCCAACCGACAAAGTTGGAACCCGCCAACGGACTGGCGGTGAGGGTGACGATGACCGCACTGGGATCGCTACTGAAATTGGCAAGGCAGGTTACGCCGCAGTCGATGTTCGTTCCGGTAACCGTGCCGCTCCCTGTGCCAGCGCGGATGACCTTGAGCAGGTGAATGTTGGCTCCGTTGCTGTCCTCGACCGCGCCAATGTCGACGGCATTGCCGACGATGCGTGGCAAACCACGCTGGTCGGCAGTGACTCCAACCGGAATCAGGGCGTCGCTGCCGGTGTTGATGGTCAGACTGGTGACCGTCGGCAGATGAGTGAAGGTCGGGCCGCCGTTGTCGCCTAACGCACCAATGATGTTGACGATGAAGACGCCGACTCCGGGAACGAGGTCGGTAGCCGTCGGCGTACCGCCTGCTAACCCGCTCGCACCGTTCACGCCGAACAGGTTGTGACCTTGGGAGGTGAAGGTGCCGCTGGCAATCCGGATTTCCGGACCATAGGGTGCTGTGTTACCGGCAATCAGGCTGTTGCCGAGGGTCAATCCGCCGCTTCCGTTGTCAATGCCGCCACCATTACTAGCGGTGCTGTTGCCGGTGATCGTGCTGTTGGTCAAGGTCACCGGCCCGCTGCCGCCATAAATCCCGCCCCCGTTACCGGTCGCGCTATTCCCGGAGATCGTGCTGTTGCTGAGGGTGATGGAGCCGTTATTGTTGCTCAGACCACCGCCGTTGCTAATCGTAGAGCCAGAGGCGGTGTTGCCGGACACCGTGCTGTTCAAAAGGGTGAGGCTGGCGATTTCATTGCGCAGACCCGCGCCATGTTGAGCGGAATTGCTGGCGATGGTGCTATTGGCTATCTCTGCGGTACCGGCCCAGGTGTAGATGCCACCGCCTTTGGCATCCGGGGCGGTGTTGCCGGACAGGATACTGGAATCAATCGTCAATGGGCCCCGGCTGAAAATCCCGCCACCGCCACCGCTAGTACTCATCGCAGTATTGCCCGACACAGTACTGTTACGGATAGTCGCGGTACAGCCATCTTCATTATTGATTGCGCCGCCAAACACTGCGGTATTACCGGATAAGGTGCTATCGACGACCGTCAAGATTCCCTTGATTGTGCCGTTAACGCCATTGGCAATCGCGCCACCGCCCCTAAAACTGCCTGCTAATACCCAAGTAGATTGGTTACCGGTCAAGGTGCTATTACTGACCGTCAAGATACCGCCATTGTTGAGAATCGCTCCGCCGGGATCGGCGGACAATCCGTTGGTCAGGGTCAGGCCGTTGATCGCGACAGTTTTACCCGACGCGACCGTGAAAATCCCCGGGCCCGTTAATGATCAGGTCATCGGTGATGGCGATTTCACCGCTGGCCAAGGTGATGGTTGAGGTCGGGCCAGTCAGATTGGGATCAAACGTAATAGTGTTCGGCCCCGGCGTGACGTTGGCCAGGGTAATTACGTCTCGCAGCGATCCGATGCTGTTATCGTCATTCAGGTTGGTGACCGCCAATGGCACCAGATTGAAAGTGGCTTCAACGGTGCAATCCCCAATGATCGCGTTCGTGGTGTAGGTGGTTCCCGCCAGACTCCCGCCACACATTCCGCTCATTTCGCTCATCGTGGCAACATAGCCAGGGTTCGGAGTCACCGTGAAAGTCGTCGTGGCTCCAGAGGCGACAATCCGGATGGGAGGAAGGATCGTTCCATTGGAGCCGATGACCGAGGCTGTTGCCGTGAAGGTTGTCAGGATGGCGCTTTCCACTGCGCCAATATCTACAAGGCTGTTGACAATGCGCGGATATCCCACGCCGCGCTGGTCGTCGGTGGTCAGGCCGGCAGCCGTGGCCAGGCCATTGTCCCCCGCGTCAATTGCGGTTTCTCCCGCCAACCCCGGCAGCGGCAGATGCGTCTTGGTCAGCCCGCCATTGCTGGCCAGCGGCTCCAGCAGATTGTCAATGAACACATAGGTTCCCGGCACAAAGTCGCCCAGCACGGTATTCGGCGTTGCCCCCGACAGCCCGGCAGTGCCTTGAACGCCGAACAGGTTATGGCCTTGGGAGGTGAAGGTTCCGCTACCAACCTCGATTTCCGGGCCTGAGGGCGCGCTGTTACCGGCAATCAGGCTGTTGCCGATGGTCAATTCGCCACTGCTCCCGGTGGTGTAAATGCCGCCGCCGTAATTGGCGCTGTTGCCGGTAATGGTGCTGTTGGTGACGGTCAGCGTTCCAGTGTTCTCCAGCCCGCCGCCGGTGTGCGTCGATGAGTTGCCGGACAGGGTGCTGTTAATAATATCCGCCGTACCGCTCTGGTACAGGCCACCCCCGCCATAACCCGCCCCGCCATTGGAGGTATTCCCCGACAGGGTGCTGTTTAGGACTTTTAAGGTACTTCCAACATCGTTGGAGATGCCGCCGGCACCTTTGGCGGTGTTGCCCGATACCGTGCTGGCAATCACATTCATCGTGCCGGGGCTGGAATTGAACAGTGCGCCGCCACCCACTGTCGCCGTATTGCCCGACACGATGCAGTTCTGAATCTTCACCGCACTGGTCGTCGCTGCACTGGTATTGACCACTGCGCCGCCGCCACCACTAGTAGCGATGTTGTTGGAAAGAGTGCTGCTGGTAATGGTTAATTGACCCGTTGGTTCAAAATTTCTGATCGCGCCACCGCTTTCTGCCCGATTAGCATTGAGAATGCTCTGACTGATGGTTAATATGCCATAGTTGAGGATTGCGCCGCCGCGTGGGACAGCGGCTAGGGTTGCATTGCCATTCTTGAGGGTCAGGTCGCTGATATTGACGGTCTTGCCAGAATTCACCGTGAAAATGCGCGAGTTGTTATTGCCATTGACTTCGAGACTCAACGCGCCTAGCCCACTGATGGTCAGGTCATCGTTAATGATAATTTCGCCGGTAGTCAGTGTAATAATGGCTCCGACCAGGGGGCTATCGAAGATAATGGTATCGGCACCAGCTAAACCGTTGGCATCGATGATCGCCTGCCGCAACGATCCGGCACCACTGTCTAGGTCATTGGTGACTGTAAAAGTCGCTGCCGCGGCGGGAAGGCTCAATAACCCACCTAGCAACAGCATAATCGGCAGTAAAACCAGCCAATTATTCATTAAAATAGATTTATTCCACATCATCGCCTTTCCTCTTGGTGATCCCCAGCCGCTCAGGACTTACTCAACTTGACTGCCTAAAATGCCCTAATCACTGCATGGGCATTGCAGTATCGGGGTGAAATGATCTTAGTTGATCAAGCCTGCATCAATACAGGCTTGCCGTTCTTGAACACGATGCTCATCTTTCATGCGTAATAATTTCACGGTGACCCGACCTTCTGGAGTCAGTAGCTTGATCGTGGCTCCATCTAAAAAGAAATGCTCAGTCGTAACCGTTCCCCCCCCCACCCTGGCCCTCCCCCGCAAGGGGGGAGGGAGCTTGCACAACAGCCTGTTATGGCACTCCCCCTCTCCATTCATGGGGAGGGGGTACGCTCAGTCCATCGGTGAACACGGGGATTAAAAAACGTCACGAGCACCTTAGTGAGCGGATCAAAAGAACCGACATAGGGTTCCTTATAACGATTGTAGCGCATACAGGCCAACGCTAAATTTTCGGCCTCAGTTTCACCCCCATGTTGCCGGGGAATGATGTGATCCGGTTCATGTTTATGCAGAGTAATGGCTTCTGGCATCAGGCAGTATTCACAACAAAAACTGGCGCGCTCCCAAACCTTTTGACGCAATTGCACAGAAATATCCAGCGCCATTAGAATGTCGTTTCCTGCGTAAGCAGTCGCACTTTCAGCATCACCATAATATGTTCAAGTTGTTGTAGCTCATCCAGTTCACGCTGCTCATTTTCCCCTAATAATCCCGCCTGATTAAGCGCCAAAAGTCGTTCCAAGTGATCCTGTGCGCGTTCTGAAATATGGAAATTCACAACATCTGCCGGTTTTGGATTCCCTGACAAAAACTCAATCACTTCGGTCGCTGTTGCGGTCGCCAGCGTTTTAAAACCGACAAAGCTAATTTCCAGAATGGCCGGTAGCCAGAGACTCAAAGCTTGAATACGTTCAGCGATACCGGATGGAAGTTGTACCGTCATTTGAACCATGTTTCGCTCCTTTCAAAATGTCTTTGCCCTGAATAATCCCCGGATCGTCCGGATTCAAAAAGCGTCCCCCTCCTTCCACACCACCCAGGACGTGCGGGGCCGGGGATCAACATCCCGCATCAGGAAAAAGTCCGGCCCCGAAAACTCCCCCAGCACCTTCAGTCCTTTAACTCCTGCAACACCGCCAGCGCCTGCGTCTGACAACCATTCTCCGCCATCCATGCCGCGATAGCCGCCGGATTGTCCATCGGCTGCACCGCCTTCCGCACCTGCCACGATACCTTACGGGTACCGTGCTGAATCTGATAACTCTGACCATCCGTGAAATAATCCACGGGAACGGTTAACTGCGCTTCACCCATCGGCCAGGGCAGGTTCGCTAGGGTCTTTCCTGAAGCATCCGTCAGCGTCATCGACTCCTGAGTCGTTGCGCTACCCCGCCACAACACCACTGGATCGCTGCCCAGACATTGCTTACCCGAACGGTCGACATCCACCGACCCCGGGGGGGGAGCCTTCCGCGAGCCCCGCAAAACGCCCAATGTGGTGGTCGGCTTTGAGTGTCCCTGCAACAGACTAGCGATCGCCGTCAGATTTTTCCCATCGCCGCCCGCCGGGTTTTTTTCGGACGGAACCGCAGAATAGGGTCCATTCAGCTTGAGCGTTTCGCCATTTTCAGCCAGCAGCGTCAGCCGAGCGCCTTCCGACAGCGTCACCTTTTGCTGGTCAGTCAACAAGGTTCCCACGGCCAGTGTCGTCCCCTCGGCATCGATCACCAGCCACTGCCCCGCTTCAGCCAGCGCTGCTCCACTCAGGAATACGCCACCGACTGTCAATAACATCACCCGTTTGCAAACCTGATTCAACATGTCCTGATTCCTCCTGGTTGTTCCTGACTGAAAAACTGCTATGTTTACCTGTCTCAGTTTAGCCATTTTTTCCGCTTTTTCCGACCTGCTGGTTCGAAAAGTGTTTGACAAGTCACTTGAGAGACTATCAAAAATTCAATCATGGAGTTTATAACATAATGTTAGAACCGGCTCTGCATCCAGCACTTGCGCCCTACCAGGATAAAATCATCTCAGCCGCCAACGCCGCGAAATTGATTCGCCCTGGTCAGCATGTGTTCGTCGGCACCGCCTGCGCTACGCCACGAACTCTGGTGGCAGCGCTGGAGAACCTGCCCAATCCACCGGATGACGTCGAGTTGGTGCATTTCATTACCACCGACGCCGTACCGCACCGTGAGCGTTGGTCGGCGACTCACTACCGTCACCGCACCTTCTTTGTCAGCTCAGACATCCGCGCCGCGGTGAAACAAGGTCTGGCTGAATATGTGCCCATTTCCATTGCTCAGATCCCAAAGCTAATGGCACTGGGTCGCATCCCGATCGACGTGGCCTTGATCCAGGTATCTTTGCCGGATGAGTTTGGCTATGTCAGCCTGGGTATCTCGGTCGATGTCATCCCGGCCGCACTGGAGCGAGCCACCCGGGTCATCGCTGAGGTCAATCCCCTCATGCCGCGCAGCATGGGGTATTCCACCGTTCACCTCAGCCAGATCCACCACCTGACGCCGGTCGATACCCCGGTCACTGAATACCTTCATCCCGCAGTCAAGGTCGAGGCCGTCGAACGCATCGCCCGCTATATCGCCAGCCTGATCGAAGACGGCTCCACGCTGCACATCGGTCTGGGGCGCATTCCCAACGAGGCGCTCAAATACCTGGAAGACCGGCGCGACTTGGGCATTCATTCCGATGTCATCACCGATGCGATCATTCCCCTGCTGGAAAAAGGCATCCTGACCGGCCGCAAAAAAACCGACCAGCGCGGCAAAATCGTTACCAGTTTCGCCATCGGCAATCGCCGGCTCTACGACATCATTAACAGCAACCCGCTGTTTTTCTTCGAACCTATCGATATGGTCTGCCGCCCTAACATGATCGCGTCGCAACACAAGATGGTGTCGGTGACCCAAGCCTTTGCGATGGATCTCACCGGCCAGGTCTGTTCCGACCAGTTTGAAGGGGAGTATTACGGTGGCGTGGCGGCGCAAGGTGAATTTCTGCGTGGTGCCGCACGTTCACCAGGCGGCAAACCGATCATCTGCCTTCTATCCACCACCGATGATGGCGAAACCTCGCGCATCCGTTCGGCGTTGCACGCTGGGGAAGGCGTGGTCATCCCCCGCGCCGACGTGCATTATGTGATTACCGAATATGGCATCGCCTATCTGTTTGGCAAGTCGATCCGTGAACGCGCCATCGCCCTCATCGAAGTCGCCCATCCCAAATTCCGGGCCTGGCTGCTTGAGGAGGCCAAGCGTCTGGGCTACGCGCCGACCGATCAGCGACTGGAAAACCTGCACGCCTATCCGGTGGAAGAAGAGCGAACGCTCACGCTGAAAAATGGCCGGGCGGTGCTGGTGCGCCCGGCGACCTCGTCCGATGCCGCCGCCATTCGTGAACTGTTTCACCATCTGTCCAAAAATGACGTCTACACCCGCTTCTTCCAGCGTGTGCAGGGACTCTCGAACCGTGAAGTCCAGCGATTGTGCAATCTGAACTACGAAACCGAGGTGGCCTTCATTGCGACAACCGGCCCCCGCGAACACGAGCAGATCGTCGGTCAAGCCTGCTATTTTCTGAATCCATCGACCAATCTGGCCGAAACAGCGTTCATCGTTGAACCTTCATGGCAGGGTTCTGGCCTCGGTTCCGCCCTACAGCGCCGGTTGATGGAACATGCCAAAGCGCGTGGCATCCGTGGATTCATTGCAGAAATCCTGCCCGAAAATAAGAAGATGATCAGTCTGGCCAAAAACTGCTGTGACCACGTCGCCACGGAACGGGATGAAGAGACCCTCCACGTCACCATGATTTTTGGCTGATCTCCCCGAGAATTTTTTTAGTTTTTAGATAGCCTCTTAGGAAGCAATATGTTCCGTCGCTACAACTTGACTTTTTATCTGGCCACCCTGGGAATTGCGATCCTGACCTGGCTCTTGGTGGCGCATGGCCCGTTACGCGCCATGGAAAACTGGCTCAGTGACTTGCGGGTGGGGCTGATGACCCCGCGCCAATCCCCCCTGGACGACCTGGTGATCATCACCATCACCGAAGACACCCTGCGCCAATTTCCCTACCGTTCGCCGCTGAACCGCGTTTTCCTGGCTCAGTTGATCACCACCCTGGGTCAAAAAGGCGCACGAGCGATCGGCCTGGATATTCTGTTCGATCAACCCACCGAACCCGCTGCGGATGAAGCACTGGCGCAAGTGCTGCGCCATTCGGCCACCCCGGTCTTCGTGGCTTACGCGGACCATGAAACCCTGAATGTCCAGCAACAGGCATTCCTCGAGCAGTACACCACCGGGATGCGCCGAGGGTACGCCAATCTGCTCCTCGACAACGCGGATGGCGTTGCGCGCACCATTTTTCCGGGCCGGATCGCCCCAAACGGTCAATTCACCCCCGGCCTGGCGGTGGCCATGGTCGGCGTTACGCCGCCACCCGAACCTCTCCCACTGCGTTACCGGGGTCTCGCGCCTGGCGCGCCAGACGATCAACTCATGAGCGCATTCAAAACCTATCCGGCGCACTTGGCGGCGATGCTGCCGGCCCGTTGGCTGGCGGGACGACTGGTGCTGGTGGGGGCCGACCTCCAGGAAACCGCCACCGATGTCTGGAAGACTCCGTTCGCCGCGTTGCTCGGCTATCGAAAGGGCCACTTGCCAGGGGTGGCGATCCACGCCCATGCGATGGCGCAATTGTTACAAAATCAGCTCTTGCCGGTCACGCCGCCCTGGGCGGTTTTCAGTCTGTATCTTGTCGCGGCCCTGCTCGGGGTCGCGATGACGCGGCTGGACTGGCCCATCTGGGCGGATATCGGTCTGGTGATCGCGCTCATCGGCGGCTTTAGCGTTCTGACCTTCTGGTGGTATGGCCAGGGCGGAGCCTTGCTGCCACTGGGCGGACCGGCGCTGGCGTTGCTGATCGCGGTCAGTGGCGCTCATGCCATCGCTACCCGGCAGGAACGCCGCCAGAAACGGTTTATTCAAGGTGCTTTCGCCCGTTATCTGCACCCGGACTGGGTCAAACAACTGGTCGCAGATCCCAATCTGCTGCGACTGCAAGGTGAACGGCGGGAACTCACGATCCTGTTTACCGATGTCGCCAACTTCACCACGACTTCGGAAGAACTACCGCCCGCGACGCTGGTGTGGGTGTTGAGCCACTATCTGGAAGGCATGACGGAAATCATCATCACCCATGGCGGGGCGGTCAATAAATACCTGGGTGATGGCATCATGGTGCTGTTCGGTGCGCCGGTCATGCAGGAGGATCATGCCCGGCGGGCGGTGCGCTGCGCCCTGGCGCTCGACCAGTTCGCCGAGAAGTTCCGCACTCAGGCCACTGACCCCGACGGCGCACTGATTGCCTTTGGGGAGACCCGGATCGGCGTGCATACCGGCGAGGTGACGATCGGCAATTTTGGTTCTCACGCCCGGCTGGAATATACCGCCATTGGCGATGTGGCGAATGCGGCGTCGCGGCTGGAAGGTCTCAACAAACACATTGGCACCCGGATTGCTGTGAGCGACGCGACCCGCGCTCATGCGGAGCAACATGAAACCACCGATCTGCGCTTCCAGCCCATTGGCCGCATTGTGGTCAAGGGTAAAAGTGAAGCGTTGCAGGTCTTTCATCCGGTGGCGGCGAATCCGGCATCCATCACGCGGGTGAACGACTATGCCTCGGCCTACGCGCTACTGGATGTCGGCGATCCACGAGCGGCGCAGCGCTTCGCTGAATTGCAGACCCGTTACCCGAATGATCCGCTCATCGCCTTCCATGTGCGGCGGTTGCAAGCTCAGGAATGTACTTCACGGGTGATGCTGACATCCAAGTAGTCTGACACGCCCGACTATCGCGCCAACCGTTCCCATTGCGCCTCCAGTCGCTTCACCGACACTGGCGTAATGGTCTTCAACTCCTGGGCGAACTGGGAGACCCGCAATTCTTCGAGCAGCCAGCGAAAGCGCACTAACTCCGGATTAAAGCGTTCCCGCGCTGCATCGCGCTCCAACTGCCGCTGACACGCTTCCCATAACCGTAGAATATCGCTGCGCTGCAGCCGATCCTTATCCGGGGCCTGCCGGAGCTTGTTCAGCCGCACGGCGATCGCCCGCAGGTAACGCGGCAGGTGCGGCAGCCATTCCGGCGGGGTCTGGCGGAGGAAGCCGGGATAAACCAGACGCGCCAACTGGTTTTGCATATCGGCCAGCGCTTCGGCCCAGACCGGCGATGTCGCCTCCCGCAGCAACCGGCGTACTTCGTGATAAGCCTCCAGAATTTCCGCCGCTATCTTGCCAATTTCCGCCCGTGCAGTGGGTAACCGGGTTCTGCCCCGTTCCAGCAGGGCTTCAAAGGCTACCTGATTGCGCGGTAACGGCTCGTCGGCCAGAAACGCCCGATCCAGAATGGCGTCCAGGATGTCCTCCCGCAATTGCTCCTGCGTCCCCAGCCCGACGTAATGCAGGGTCATCCGCTGAAAGTGAGGCAGGTCGCGACCCAGGGATTTGAACGCCGATCCCAGCCGCCAGCTCACCAGCCGACGCAATCCCGCCCGCGTCGCCGTATCCGCCCGCATCGGTGAATCCAGCACGCGCAACGCCAGTGTCCCATCGGCTTCAGCCACCAGCGCCGGGTAGCCGCGTAATTGAATGCCGTTGCGGACAAAGCTGACCTCCTCCGGCAACTCGCCAAAATCCCAGTCGCGCACTCCTGCCCGCTCGAATTCCGGGGTCGGCAACGCCGCGAAACTGTGCCGGGCCGCACCACGCAGTTGCTGCTGAATCGCCTCCCAGTCACGCCCCACTGCCAGTTCCTGATCCTCGGCATCTACGACCCGGAAGCGCATCTGCAAATGCCGAGGCACGGCGGCGACGTTCCAGGCCTCGTCGGGAATGGCCACGCCGGTCATGCGCTGCAATTCACGGGTCATGGCCTCGGTCAGCGAGCGTTCGCCCGGTGCCATCACCTCCAGCAAGACCTGGACATAATTGGGAACGGGGACGAAATGCCGCCGCACCGGTTTGGGCAGTGCTTTCAACAGCGCGGCCATGCGCTCGGCCTGCCAGCCCGGCACCAGCCAGTCCAGTCGCTTGGGATCGACCTGATTGACCGCGGCCAGGGGTACCGTCAAGGTGATGCCATCGTCATCTTCACCCGGCGCGAACCGGTAGCGCAACGGCAGCTTCAGCCCGTCGAGATCGAGATGATCGGGAAATTTTTCCCCATCCGCCGCCGGTCCGGCCTCCGCCAGCAAGGTCGCCCGGTCGAGAAACAGCCGGCGGGGCTGCTCCCGTTCCGCCTTTTTCCGCCAGGTTTCAAAGCTAGGACCGCTATAAATACCTTCGGGAATCCGCGCCTCGTAAAAGTGGTAGAGCGCTTCCTCATCGGCAGTCAGATCCCGGCGGGCGCGGGTTTCCAGTTCGGCCAGTTCTTCGAGCAACTGCCGGTTGTGCTGGAAAAAGGGTGCTTTGCAGTGAAACTCGCCCTGCACCAGCGCCTGACGCAGGAAAATCTCCCGAGACAACGCCGGATCCAGGGCACCGTAATTCACCCGCCGCCCGACGATAATCGGCAAGCCATACAGCGTGACCCGTTCCAAAGCGGTCACTTGCGCGCTGCGCTTCTCCCAGTGCGGTTCCGAATAGCTGCGCTTGAGCAGCGGCCCGGCCAATCCTTCCACCCACTCGGGTTCAATCCGCGCCACGGTGCGGGCGTACAGCCGACTGGTTTCCACCACTTCGGCTGCCATGATCCAGCGCGGACGCTTTTTGAACAGTCCAGAACCAGGGAACAGATAGAACTGCCGCCCTCGGGCACCGAGATAAGCGTGATCCTCCTGTTTTAAACCGAGGTGACCGAGCAAGCCGGTCAGCAGCGCCCGGTGCAGCGGGGTGTAGTTTCCAACCACCCCGTCGCTTTGCGCCACCCCTCCTTGTCCAAGGAGGTTTCGAACCACCCCGTCGCTTCGCGCCACCCCTCCTTGTCCAAGGCGGGGCGATGTCGCAACCGGACGGGCTTCGTCAGCGATTGCGGGCACGTCATTCAACCGCATCCCCATTTCGGTGACCCGCCCCAGCAATTCCTGATGCAGGTCATGCCATTCCCGCATCCGCACGAAGGACAGGAAATCGGTCTGGCAGAGATTGCGCAACTGATTTTTGGAGAGCTGGCGAGCCTGGTCGTGGTAGTAGTCCCACAGTTTCAGCAGAGCCACGAAATCGGAGTGTTCATCGCGGAACCGGCGATGTTTTTCATCCGCCGCTTGCTGCTTTTCCAACGGCCGTTCGCGGGGATCCTGAATCGCCAGCGCGGCGACAATGATCAATACCTCGGTTAAGCAGCCTTCCCCTTGCGCTGCCAGCACCATCCGCCCCAACCGGGGATCGACCGGCAATTTGGCCAACTGCCGACCCAGTGCCGTGATAGCACGCTGATCATCGACGGCCTGTAATTCAAACAGTAGCCGGAAACCATCGCTGATCTGCCGGGAATCGGGCGGATCGACAAAGGGGAAATCCTCCGGGCGGCCCAGGTTCAGGGCGCTCATTTGCAAAATGACCGCCGCGAGATGAGTGCGCAGAATTTCGGGATCGGTGAACAAGGGGCGGGACTGGAAATCCTCTTCTGCATACAGTCGGACGCAGACCCCGGCGCTGACCCGTCCACACCGCCCGGCCCGTTGCTGGGCGCTGGCCTGGGAAATCTTTTCGATGGGCAACCGCTGAATTTTGCCGCGTGGACTGTAGCGGCTGATCCGTGCCATACCGGGATCAATCACATAGCGAATGCCCGGCACAGTCAACGAGGTTTCCGCGACGTTGGTAGCGAGTACGATGCGCGGTCGGCCATGCGGCTGAAACACCCGATTCTGCTCCGTCGCGGAAAGGCGAGCGTACAGCGGCAGAATTTCGGTATTGGGCGGATGATGTTTGCGCAGATGCTCGGCCATCTCGCGAATTTCCCGCTCGCCGGACAGGAAAATCAGAATATCACCCGGTCCCTGCCGCCAAATTTCATCCACGGCATCGAGCATCGCCTGCGGTAAATCGCGGTCGCGCTCATCCTCCTCGGTCGCCAACAATGGGCGATAGCGCATTTCCACCGGATAGGTTCGCCCGGAGACTTCAATAATCGGGGCGTGGTCAAAATGGCGGGAAAAGCGTTCGGGATCGATGGTCGCCGAGGTAATGATCAGCTTGAGATCGGGGCGGCGCGGCAGCAGGCGTTTGAGATAGCCGAGCAGGAAATCAATGTTCAGACTCCGCTCATGCGCTTCATCAATAATCAGGACTTCGTACTGCTCCAGGCGGCGGTCGCTCTGGGTCTCCGCCAGCAGGATGCCGTCGGTCATCAGCTTGACTCGCGTCTCCGGCCCAATCCGATCCGAGAAGCGCACCTTATAGCCGACCTGGCCGCCGACGGTGGTGCCCAGTTCGGCAGCAATGCGGGTGGCCACGGAACGGGCGGCAATCCGGCGCGGTTGGGTGTGGCCGATGAGTCCCGCCGCGCCCAATCCCAGTGACAGGCAAATTTTCGGCAGTTGTGTGGTTTTGCCGGAACCCGTCTCGCCACACAGCACCAACACTTGCCGTTCACGGATCACAGCAGCGATGGCGTCACGATGGGCGCTAATCGGCAACTGGTCATCAAACGTCGGAACGGGCAGCGCCGCCCGGCGTTCGCGCAAACGAGCGGTGGCCGTGTCCAGTGCAGCGGTCAGTTCTTCCAGAGCACTCTCGACCGGTTGGCCTTCGCGCCAACGGCGGCGCAACCCCTGAAGGCGACGGGACAGTGTCGCACGATCACGGATTGCACATTCAAAGAGCCGACTTTGTAATGAAACGAGGGTGTTTTCCACGACGATAGGTAACGTTTTGTTTGGCAAGATCTATGTTTTCAGATGACAAAATTGGCGGATATTTTCGCACGAGCCTTGCACCAGCGCTGACAAAATTAACTTGCGGAATAAAGGGCTTTCCAGTAATTTTTGCGCCGGGTGAAGGTTGTAAACCTTCAAAGACCCCGCGTCGGCCACCGGTTGCGCCATTCTTTCGCGAGAATCTGGCCTCTCAATGGTCCGGCAAAAAGGAAATTTTTTTTGAGGTTTTGTTCATAATGCGTACTGGTACTGTAAAGTGGTTTGACGAAGCCAAGGGCTTTGGATTCATCGCCCCCGAGGATGGCAGCAGTGATGTATTCGTGCATTACTCGGTGATTGAGGGCAAGGGATTCCGCACCTTGGGAGAAAACCAAAAGGTCGAGTTCGAATTTAAAGCCGGACCCAAAGGCCCACAAGCGACAATGGTCAAGAAATTCGCGGCAGCAGAAGCGAAATAACAAGATTCCACCTAACTATCCAGCCAAAGCCCTGCTTCATGCGGGGCTTTGTCGTTATTATTCGGCGCACCGCCACACAGACCGGCCATCTTCACCGCATCCGGCGCCCAGATCACCCCGCGTTCTGTGACCAGCACATCCACTAGTTCCGCCGGGGTCACATCAAATGAAGGATTCCAGACCTCAACCCCGGCAGCGGCGACTGGCTGTCCCCCCAGGGTCAACAACTCCTCAGCGCTGCGCTGCTCGATAGGAATCCCGCTACCATCCGCCATCGCCAGATCAACCGTCGAGGTCGGTGCCACCACCATCAACCGGACGCCATGATGCCGAGCCGCGACCGCCAGCCCATAAGTGCCAATCTTGTTCGCCACATCGCCATTCGCCGCGATGCGATCCGCGCCGACGATCACCCAGCGCACTAGACCCTGCCGCATCAGCGCCGCCGCTGCGCCATCCGCCAGCAGCGTGACCGGAATCCGATCCTGCACCAACTCCCAGGCGGTCAACCGCGCCCCCTGCAACCACAATCAGTCCCGCCGCATAGCCGCTGCGAATCACCCCTAGCGCCGTGCCATAACCACCGGTAGCCAGCGCCCCGGCATTGCAATGCGTCAACACCGCCCCCCGTTCCCCCAGCACCGCCGCACCCAGTTCACCCATCCAGCGATTCGCCGCGATATCCTCAGCATGAATCGCCTGCGCCTCGGCCAGTAACCGCGCCACTGGCTCGTCAGTGCATTCCGCGATGACGCCCACCATCCGCTGCAGCGCCCAGAATAAATTGACAGCAGTGGGACGAGAGTCGGCCAACCGCTGGAGGTCTTCATGAATTGATTCCCGCCAGCGCTCCGGATTTCTGGCATAGTGCGCACCAGCCGCCAGCACCACGCCATACGCCGCGGCGATGCCAATGGCCGGAGCACCACGCACCACCATCTCGCGGATCGCGTCAGCCACTGCCGCTGCGTCAGTCAGTCGCCGATAGCGCGTTTCCATCGGCAGCAGGCGCTGGTCCAGCAATTCTAGGGCATCCTCGCGCCAAATAACGGCGCACACCTGATCTTCATCATGCGATAACATCGATTTGGCGACTCGATTGGGGAAAATTGGGAAGAAACGGCAATTTTGACTGTTGTAATTCAACAACACAACGGATTCCAGGCTGGTAAATGAGCAAAAAATGCTTGTCAAAACGCCTAGATAGCGTGCAGAATATCGACATTTATTGCCGAAACAACATTTTTTGCAATTCTGACACAATGTTGTATGATTACACAAT
>JAIFNF010000174.1 GCA_020047885.1 Gammaproteobacteria bacterium
ATTTGCGGTGGCCTGAGCCAGCGGGAAATGTCCGAGCAAGTGCTGGACTCCATGGATCTCGAACGGGAGCGCGGCATCACCATCAAGGCGCAGAGCGTCTCGCTGCGCTATCCCGCCCGCGACGGCCAGACCTACCAGTTCAATTTCATCGACACGCCCGGCCACGTTGATTTCTCCTACGAGGTCTCCCGCTCGCTGTCTGCCTGCGAAGGCGCGTTATTAGTCGTGGACGCCGCGCAGGGCGTCGAGGCGCAGAGCGTCGCCAACTGCTACACCGCCATGGAGCAGGGGCTGGAAGTCTTACCGGTGCTCAACAAAATCGACCTGCCCTCCGCCGATCCGGAACGGGTGGCAACCGAGATTGGGGACATCATCGGTCTGGACGCCAGCGACGCCTTGCAGGTCAGCGCCAAATCCGGCCTCGGCATTGACGAGTTGCTGGAAGCGATTGTCACGCATATCCCGCCGCCTGAAGGTCAACCAGATGGGCCGCTGAAGGCGCTGATCATTGACTCCTGGTTCGATAACTTTGTCGGGGTGATTTCGCTGGTGCGGGTCGTCGATGGGTGCATCCTGCCCAAGCAGAAAATTCAGATCATGTCCACCGGTCGGGCCTTTCAGGTCGAATCGGTGGGCATCTTCACCCCCAAACGCACCGAACAGCCCAGCCTGAACGCTGGCGAAGTGGGTTACGTCATTGCCGGCATCAAGGAAATCGACGGGGCGCCGGTGGGCGATACGTTGACCGGGGCGGATCGACCCGCAACCGAATCGTTGCCCGGCTTTCAAAAGGTGCAACCCCGGGTGTTCGCCGGGCTGTTCCCGGTGGACTCGGACGATTTTGGCAATCTGCGCGAAGCCTTGCAAAAATTGCGGCTGAACGACGCCTCGATGTTCTTCGAGCCGGAAACCTCGCAGGCCATGGGCTTCGGGTTTCGTTGCGGCTTCCTCGGCCTGCTGCACATGGAGATCGTGCAGGAGCGACTGGAGCGGGAATATAACCTCAATCTGATCAGCACCGCGCCGACGGTGATCTACGAGGTGCTGACCACCGGGGACGAGATCATCAAGATCGACAATCCCGCTAAACTGCCGCCGGCGAATGAGATCGCTGAAATTCGCGAGCCGATCATCATCGCGCACATTCTCACGCCGCAGGATTATCTGGGATCCATCATCACTCTCTGTATTGAAAAGCGCGGTGTGCAACGGGGTCTACACTATGCGGGCGGGCAGGTGCAATTGAGCTTTGAATTGCCATTGAGCGAAGTGGTGCTGGATTTCTTTGACCGGCTCAAATCGGTCAGCCGGGGTTATGCGTCGTTCGAATACAGTTTTGAACGGTTTCAAGCCGCGCCGCTGGTCAAGCTGGATGTGCTGATCAATGGCGACAAGGTGGATTCACTGGCCGTGATTGTCCACCGTGATCAGGCGCAACGGCGCGGTCACGCCGCCGCGGTCAAGCTGAAGGAACTGATTCCCCGGCAGATGTTTGAGGTCGCGATTCAATCCGCGATTGGCAACCAGATCATCGCTCGTACTACGGTCAAAGCGTTGCGCAAGAACGTGCTGGCCAAATGCTACGGCGGCGACGTGAGCCGCAAGCGCAAACTGCTGGAGAAGCAGAAAGCCGGCAAGCGGCGCATGAAGCAGGTGGGCAAAGTGGAAATCCCGCAGGACGCTTTTCTGGCGGTGTTGCAGATGGATAAAAACTCATGAATATTGATTTTGCCGCGATTCTCGTCGTACTCACCGTCGTGACGGGCGGTATCTGGATGCTGGATGCCTGGGTGCTGGAGCCGCGTCGGATCCGGAACCACTCGACGCCGGAGATTCTGGCCAAACTGCCGTGGTATGTGGATCTGTCCAAGTCGTTCTTTCCGGTGATTCTGGCGGTGCTGGTGCTACGCTCGTTCGTGGTTGAACCGTTCCGCATTCCCTCGGAATCGATGTTGCCCACCCTGCTCAATGGCGACTTTATCCTGGTCAACAAGTTTTCCTATGGGCTGCGCCTGCCCGTTCTCAATACCAAGCTGATCGGCAACGGCCAGCCAGCACGCGGCGATGTCGTCGTGTTCCGCTATCCGCGTGAACCGGCGATTGCGTATATCAAGCGGGTCATTGGCCTGCCCGGCGACCGGTTGGAGTACCGGGGCAAACAACTGCTCATCAATGGCCAGCCCGCCGCATTAACTCCTTTACCCAATGACTCCGTTCAACCCGGTTATCAACAGTTTGATGAGCAGTTGAATGATGTGAACCATCAGATTCAGGTGCTAACTGATGGACACTGGGGATCTGCGGGATTATGGCCAGGTCTGCAACTGCGCCGCGAGCCTGATGGAACCATCGCCTGGGAATATCAAGTCCCGGCCGGACAGTATTTTATGATGGGCGATAACCGTGATAACAGCAGCGACAGTCGGGTCTGGGGGCCGCTGCCGGAAGAAAACCTGATTGGCAAAGCGTTTTTCATCTGGATGAATCTGGACTGTATTACTTTTAATGGCCAGTGTGGCCGAATTGGCAATGGCATTCATTAGGGGAATAGGGGGAAATAATGAGCAGGATTCAGCGAAACAGCGAACAGCGCGGCATGACCGTGATCGGCATGTTGCTCATGATCGTTGTGATTGGCTTCATGCTGTTAATCGCGATGAAGGTGATTCCGATGTACATTGAGTACTACACCATCAAGTCCACCGTTGAGGGCATCCGCAAGGAGCCGCAACTGGCGCAGATGAGTGCGACGGATATTCAAAACTCTCTCCAGAAGCGCTTTGACATTGGCTATGTCGAAAGACTGAAAGCCCGCGATCTCAAAATCAGGAACGATGCCGAGAGCCGGGGTCGGGTGATTGAACTGGTTTATGATGACGAACGGGAGCTGTTTTACAAACTCTTCGTCGTCCTGAGGATTGATGAGACCATTCCACTGACGCCGAATTGACGCAACGTGGTTCATCCGCCGCTGGCTCGACTGATTACCGCCCTTGGCTATTCTTTCCAGGCTCCGGAACGGCTGGTCGAGGCGCTGACGCATCGCAGCGCTTCGGCGCGTAATAATGAGCGGCTGGAATTTCTTGGCGATGCGTTATTAAACCTGATCATCGCTGAATACCTGTATCGGCAATACCCCAAAGCCAGTGAAGGCGAATTAAGCCGGTTGCGGGCCAGCCTGGTCAAGGGCGAGACTCTGGCCGAGTTGGCGCGTGAGTTGAAATTGGGCGACTGGCTGCGCATGGGGCCGGGCGAACTCAAGAGTGGCGGTTATCGGCGTGAATCCATTTTATCTGACGCCGTGGAAGCCATCATTGGCGCGGTTTATCTCGATGGTGGTTTCAGCGCGTGCAGTGAACTGGTGCTGCACCTCTATCGGAACTGGCTGATCCGCCTGCCCAGCGCCAATGAACTCAAAGACCCCAAAACCCGTTTGCAGGAATACTTGCAGGCGCGTCAGCGTCCCTTGCCGGTTTACAACGTGCTGGAAATGCGCGGTGAGCCGCATGAGCAAAGCTTTACGGTGGAATGCGTTGTCGAGGGGGGGCGCACTATTGCTATTGGCAACAGCCGCCGCAAGGCCGAGCAGGAAGCCGCCCGTCAATTTCTGGAGAAAATTGAATGACTGATACCCACGCCGGTTATGCCGCGCTGCTGGGCCGACCGAATGTCGGCAAATCCACGCTGCTGAACCGGCTCATCGGCCAGAAAATCAGCATCACCGCCCCTAAACCGCAAACCACCCGTCATGTCATTCTAGGCATTCAGACCTTGCCGGAAGCGCAGATTGTCTATGTGGACACGCCCGGCCTGCATCGTCAGGGTCGGCGGGCGATGAATCGTTATTTGAACCGATCCGCCGCCAGTGTGCTGGGTTATGTCGATGTCGTGGTGTTTCTCATCGAGGCGTTGCGCTGGACCGGGGAAGATGAAGATGTGTTGCAACGGCTGACGGAGTTTGCGGGACCGGTCGTGCTGGCGGTCAACAAGGTCGACCGGATTGGTGACAAACAACGCTTACTGCCGTTCCTGCAGGAAATAGCCGGGAAGCGCTCCTTTGTCGAAGTGGTGCCCATAGCGGCGATCAATGGTGATAACGTGGCAGAGCTGGAACAGGGGATTGTCGGCCTGTTGCCGCAACAGGACTTTCTGTTCCCGGAAGACCAGATCACCACCTCCAGCGAACGCTTTCTGGCCGCTGAACTGATTCGCGAGAAGCTGACTCGCCTGTTGCGCGAAGAACTTCCCTACGCCCTGACCGTGGAAATTGAACATTTTGTCGAAGAAGGTCGGCTGGTGCGCATTTACGCGGTCATCTGGGTCGAACGCGCCAGTCAGAAGGGTATTGTGATCGGTGATAAGGGCACAACCTTGCGGGAAGTCGGGCGTCAGGCTCGCCAGGATCTGGAGCGTCTGCTGGATCGCAAGGTCTATCTGGAAACTTGGGTCAAGGTGCGCGAAGGCTGGTCTGATGACGAACGGGCGTTGCAGAGTTTGGGCTACGGGGAATCGGGCGTTGGAAATCGGGCGTTGGGAATCGCAGACCGCTGACCCCTGCACTTGCTCCCGTGCGCATCCTGCTGCAACCGGCCTTCATCCTGCACCGTCGGCCCTATCGCGACAGCAGTCTGCTGCTGGAAGCCTTCAGCCGCGACTATGGCCGGTTGGGACTGATCGCCCGAGGTGCGGCGTCTGCCCGGTCCCGGTTGAAAGGTTTGTTGCAACCCTTCACGCCCCTGTTGTTGTCCTGGATCGGCGATGGCGATCTAGCGACTCTGCATGGCGGCGAGGAAGCCGGGCGACCGGTTTCGCTGTTGCAAAACCGGGCGCTGGCCGGACTTTATGTCAATGAGTTGCTGGTGCGCTTGTTGCCGCGCCGGGATGTGCAACCCGTTTTGTTCACGGTCTACGAAACCCTGCTGACCGAACTGGCGACCGCGCCGGATGAAGAACCGCCCTTGCGGCACTTTGAGAAGCGGTTGCTGGAGGAGTTGGGTTACGGACTCAGTCTCGACCGTGAAGTCGTCAGCGGTCAACCCATTGTCGCGGAAGCGCATTACCGCTATGTGCTGGACCGGGGACCCCTAGCTGCTGACCGTACCGGGGAAGGGGTGCCCATCTCCGGTCAGGGATTGCTTGCCCTGCGCGAGGGTCGGTTGACTGATCCGGCAGTGCTGAGAGAAGTCAAGCGACTGACCCGCGCTGCGCTGGCTGAACAGTTGCAGGGACGAGCGTTGAAAACACGCGAGTTGTATCGGCCTGGCAGATAGTCCTTACTTAACTTAGGCAACTCGCAAAAAATAGTCACATACCCTTCCGAACCTGGCCACGGAAAAACACGGAAAAACACGGAAGATGCTTTTTTTCCGTGCCTTCCGTGTCTTCCGTGTCTTCCGTGCCTTCCGTGTCTTTCCGTGGCTCGATCCTCATACGCGGTCAAAGCGATGACTTAAGCCGATCACTGGAGGATTTTTATCGCGAGTTGCCTTACACCCAACCGCTGGATCGTCCGGGGATAAAATTTTTCTCTATCGCGGCCTGACTGCGACGCCACCTGTCGCGATCGCCTTTTATGCTGGTCTCTAGTTGATCACTCAGTCTACTGGAGACCTCTCATGGCCGAACTCACTTCCTCCGCATCGCCCACAGTAAAGCCGGGCCTGCGCATCATTTCCTCGCTGTCCGCCATCGCCCGACCGCTCACTGAGCGTATTCGGGAGATCGGCAGTTACTCAGTAGAACGTTCCAGTCGGACCACCGACTGTTACGAGTTGCGGCTGCAACCCGGCATCCTGCCCAGCGATGTGCAGAACTTGCTCGACAGTCTCCGCCCCTTTCAGCCGCCGATTATCCCGGATGCTGATATTCCCGGCGAAGTGGTCGCCGAGCTCCATCTGGGTGACCGTCACCGGTTTCGGCACTGGGATCTGCAAATTCACAGCGACTCGCCGACCTTGACCGACGCCCTGTGCAACGGGTTAAAAAATCTACAGTTCGATACGAAAAACCTGACGGATCACTACGGTCCCCAGGACAGCAGCCAGATTGAATATGGCGGTGCGTCGGCCTTGGTCCGCCATGCGCTTCAATGGCTGGCTGAACCGTTGGGCGTCACTTTCACCGAGAATAAACCGTGGGAAGAACGGGACAATGACGTCTATATCTACATCAAGGATCCCTCGATCCAGCCGCTGATGCAGCGTTTCCGGGTGCTGATCCAGACCGACAACCTGGAGGCTACCCAGGAATTGGCGCAGCAACTGCGGGAAGATGGGTTCAACGACATCGCCATTGACCTCCTGACCCCGGAAGCAGCGCTCGAAGCCAGGTTGCTGCTCGAAACGGGACCCTTCGCCACCACCCCGTTTGCCAAGCGCTTAAAGGCACGGGCGCAACAGTTCATCGCTCAACGCGGCGTTGATCCCCTTCGCTATCCCCTCGATGTCAAAAAACACGGTACATCCAGCGCCCGCCAGGCCCAACTGACGTTACCACTGGCCGCGTGCATCGACCGCCGCCGTCCCGCGTACGACGGCCCCGACCTCGAACGTTTCGAAATCGCCATCCGCACTGACCAGGCCGACCATCCCGTCGTTCAGGAACTGGTTGCCGCCCTGCGCACCCTGGGCTTCAAAGCTGTGGACATTTCCAGCCCCGGCCTGGAATCGGACGACGAGGATCGGCCCGCCCTGGACGACGACGATCTGGATTTGGCCGACCTCCTACAGGACGACGAAGCGACCGACCAACTGATCGGATTCCGCATCATCCTCAATGCGGCGCAGTCCCACCCGGAGGTCGCTGACCAGATCCGCCCACTCCTACATCGGGCGATGACCACGCTCGACGCTGTGCCGCGTTATCCGTTGCGCGAAGAAGACGGGGACAACGATCGTGATTTGGTCAAAATCAAGATCGATTTTCCCATTGAGGGCATTGAAAGCGGCGACCGCCCCGAACCCTTGTGGTATCGCCTGCGTGTGGATACCCCGAACCCGGAGCGCCTCGCTCCGCTCATGGAGGAATTTCACACCTGGGGATTCCTCGGCTGTCGCATCATCCAGGAAGACCCATCCGATAGCCGCGAACCCACGATGACCTATGGCGGTGCCCCCCAGGAACTGATCGACCGCATCCGCGCCTGTGTGCGAGACCAGACCGGGGTTGACCCGGAACCCACCAAGGAATGGGGAAGTCACGACCGGGATATCTGGGTGCATCTGCCGGATCGGGCACAGCAACCGACTACTGACCGGAAAGCGGTGGCGGTCGCGATGGATCACTGGTTCCCGGAGCAGCCCCCGTTCCGCGACTTGATCGAGATGACTGCTAACACCGTCCGGGTGGGCGAAATCACGTTGGAGCGTCGGCCTGGTCCCCATCATGCGCTGGCTCCGTCATGGGAGGCTTTCGTTCACTACTGCCTGGATGGGAACACTGCGGAGACGTTGCTGCATATTGCCGCCAGTGTGGCCCTCGGCGAACCCTGCCTGCTGGAAGGCGAAACCAGCACCTCCAAAACCAGCGCCATCCTTTATCTGGCCGCGCTGCTCAATCAGCCGGTGATTCGCATCAATCTCAACGGCCAAACCGACACCGGCGAGCTGGTCGGGCGCTATGTGCCGCGGGCGCTGGAAAATGATCTGCCGATTCCCACCGAAGAATTGCGCGAACTCGACGAACTGTTGGAGCCGGAAACCCGGTTGATTCTTAACCGCGCCGCCGAGGAACAGCGCATCCTGACGCGCGCTGAGGTGCAGCAGGTCATGGCCAATGAACGGATGCGCAGTCATCCCTGGCGCTGGCAAGACGGCCCGGTGATTGAGGCCATCCGGCAAGGTTGGTGGGTGATCCTCGATGAGCTGAATCTGGCCGAACCACAGATTCTCGAGCGGTTGAATTCGCTGCTGGAGCGTGAGCCGACCCTGGTGCTGACGGAACACGACTACCGCGTTTACGGCAACGGCGGTGAGCCGATTCATGCCGGCTTCCGTATTTTCGCCACCATGAACCCGGCGGAATACGCGGGTCGTTCCACGCTCAGCCCGGCGTATCGCAACCGCTGGCAGGCGTTCCGGCAGGCGGCCAAACCCAGCGAGCAGGAGTACGGGCAAATGATGCGGTTCCTGGCCTCCGGCGCGCAACCGGCCACCAGCCTGTTCGGGCAGGGCTATCGGGGTGGTCAGGGGCACCCGTCGCATCCGGCACTCAATACCCCGGAATGGGCGACACAGCTCGCCTCTCTGGTGCGCTTCCATGTCGCCCTGGAACGCGCCAGCGGTCAGGGGGACGGGCCAACCCGACTGGGGGCGCGGCGGCGGGAACGCTACATCTTCACCCGGCGCGATTTGCTTAGCGTCCTCGACTACCTTGCCCGCGCCCCGGCGGTGGGTCAGACCGATCCTGAACTCGCCCTGCGCACCGCGATTCATCGTTACTACCTGAGCCGCGTCACGGCGGGAGAAGATCAGCAAACCGTGTGGCAACTCCTGGAAGCCAATGGCTTTACTCCCGCCGGACAGTCTGAGCGGCGGGTTTCTCGCCCCCGGCCCCGCATTCGGTAGCCACGACTGATTGAGGACGATCATCATGCCCACAATTTCCGAACAGATCCGGCAACTGAACGCGCTGGCCGCCGGGCTTTGCCATGATGCGCACATTCAGGTGGAAGCCGCCTCCGGCCATGAGTGGTGTTACGATCCGGTGCGCCGGGTGATTCAGGTCAGCGCTAAGGACTTGGGGCAACACGGCCCGGTGTATTGCGCGGGCATCCTCGCCCACGAAGCCGGCCATGCCCTGATCAGCCGCTATTCGCTGTTCACCCTGCCGGAACCGCCACGGGTCGCCGATCATGGCGATTTAACCCACCTGGCGTTGCACAACCTGCTCAATGCGATTGAAGACCCCCGGGTCGAATACTGGATGGCGCAGCGTTATCCCGGTTGTCGCGGCTGGTTTGCCGAAGTCGATCGCGCGACCGCCCTGAAACCGGAACCGCTGCCGGCGGGACTGCCGGACTTTCTGCGCTTTGGTGCGGAATGCGCCCGGGAATGGGTGCTGGACTGGCAGGCGGCACCTGAAGCCTTCGCGGTTCCGGCACGCATCGCCAAGGCGCTGGCCGCGACCCGTACCGCCCGCCGTTGCTATGCGGAGGAGATGCTGCCGCCGACCACGCTGGATGCCACTGACCTCGACCCCACGCTGTTTGCGACCTATCCGCAGCATATCTGGTCCCGGCTCAATGCGCCGGTGCGGATCCGCGCCTGGCCCAGTCGCTGGGAACAGGGCATTCAATATCACGCCTGGCAGGCGGTTGAACTGGCGCACACAGCCATCGTTCCGACCGGGTTGCGGTGGCTGGAGCGGGATGTGCAGCGGCTGGCCACTGGTCTACAGGCGGATCGCGCCGCTGGGCGACAGGCTCGGGTCATTCGGGATGAACGCGATTCATCTGCCGCGACCGTTCTGGTGATGACCATGCTGGCGGCGTATCCCGAACCGGGTGAAGCGCCACCGGCCGGACTGCGGTTGGCGGCGGAGGTGTTGTATCTGATGTTGGCGAAACAACCGAAGGCTGATGGCGGCTGGAAAATCACCCCACCGCCCCCGTCTGGAGGCGCGGTTGCAGAAGGTCCAAAAGGGCATTACACCGCCCCGCCGCCGCCAGCATCTGCCGATGCCTATGAGCAGGCGCACCAGCAGGTGGCTTCGCAAATTGATGCGTTAACCGAACAGGTGGAGCGGATTCTCCAGCCGTATCGCCGGTTGCATGACCGAGCGGGTTATCCCAGCGGTTATCGCCTGGACCTGCGCCGGGTGATGGGCTTTGAAGCCGATGCGCGTTGCTACCATCAACTGTGGCGACGCAAAAGCATTCCGGATCGGCATGACACGGCGGTATTCCTGCTGGTCGATCTATCCGGTTCGATGCACGGTCCCAAGAGTGAGGCGGCTTTGCTGGGGACGGTGTTGGTGGTCGAGACTCTGCATCGGTTGGGCGTCCCGCTGGCTGTCGCCGGCTTTCAGGATGAGCTGATTCCCTTGCTGGACTTTGCGGATGCCTTGGACGCAGAACGGCGAGCAATGCTGGCGTCGCTACCGCTGGAAGTCAGTGGAACCCGCCCGGGTGGACATAACCGCGAGCGGCATAATGATGACGGTCCCTGCCTGCTGGCGGCAGCGGAACGATTGCTGGCGCAGCCGGCCAGTGATCATATCCTGGTGGTGATTAGCGATGGGCGACCGGAGGGCCGTCGCTCGAATGCGCGTGATTTGCATGATGCGATTGCTCGGTTACGCGACGAACCGGGTTTAAGCCTGATTGGGGTCGGTCTGGGACCCAACACGGATCATGTGACTGAGTATTACCCGGACGCGGTGGCCGACGTACCGATTCCTGAGTTTGCCGAGCGCATTGGGGAACTGTTGGAGCGGGTGCTGGTGGGTGGAATGGCGGAGGCGGGTTAGGCAACATTTTCAAAGTCGAAAGGAGCAATGTTCTTATGGCGACTCATCCCCAGTTAATCTACAAGTACCGCATCGACACGGCCAGCATGACGGCGGAATATCCACCGCGCTGGCGGCATC
>JAIFNF010000252.1 GCA_020047885.1 Gammaproteobacteria bacterium
GGGCATAATCCACTTCAATCTCGTGCAGAACGGCCAGGATCTCGGCGTTCTCGACAAATTCGGCAACCACTCGCTTGCCCATGCTGTGCGCGATTTCGACGACGGCCCGGACAAAGACCCGATCTTCATGACTTTGAACGATATTGCGAATGAACGCGCCATCGATCTTGATCGAGTTCATCGGCAGTTGACGCAGATAGGCATAGGAGGCAAAGCCGCTGCCGAAATCATCCAGGGCGAATTGACAGCCCAGTTCCTGAATGCTGTTCATCAGCCGGATAGCCTGTTCCAGGTTGTTGACAGCGACCGTTTCGGTAATCTCGAAGGTCACCCGTGCTGGATTGACCTGATGGTGATCCAGCAGGTTTTTCACATCGGATAATAATTTGGGATCCTCCAGAGCGCTGGCGGACAGATTGACCGAAAGCTGAATCTCCGGGTGCTGTTGCAACGTCATGATCGACCGCACCAGAACCCAGTGGTCAATCGCCTGAATCTGCCCGGTTTTCTCAGCCACCGAGATAAAACTGTTCGGATAAACCAGTTTTCCCTGTTCATCACGCATTCGGATCAGCGCCTCCATGCGGCGCAAACTCCCGGTCGCCAGTTCCATGATCGGCTGGACATGCAGTTCAAAGCGATTTTCAGCCAAAGCCAAAGCGATACGCTCTGCCCACCGCACCCGGCTATCCGCGTGTTCCCGATCATTATCCTCTGGAGAAAAGAGATGCCAGCGCCGCCGACCGCGCTCCTTGGCCCGGTACATGGCCAGATCCGCATGAGCCAGTAATTGCTCAGGCTCCACGCCATGGTCAGGAAACAGCACGACGCCAATGCTGGCCGACACCTGGTAGTGCAAATCATGATGCTGAACAATCACCGACCGAATGTCGGTCTGCACCTGTTCAGCCATTGCAATGGCCTCGGCCACATTGGCCTGTGCCACGACCAAGGCAAATTCATCACCGCCCAAGCGTCCCAGAAAACAATCAGTCCCGGTCAGTTCCGTGAGTTGTTCGGCAATGCGCTGGAGCAGGATATCACCCACCCGATGGCCGCTGATGTCGTTCACGTCCTTGAACTGGTCCAGATCGAAGAACAGCAAAGCCCCACTGTGGTTGGCGATAAGGGCTTGTCGTACCAATTCGGCCAGTTCCTGGTTAAACCGGCGACGGTTGAGCAACTGCGTCAAGGGATCATGATCCGCCAGCCAGACCAGTTCCGCTTGCGCCTCTGCCCGGTCGCGCTGCAAGCGTTCCATGCGCTCGGACAAATCGGCCACGGTATCGCTCATCAGATCCATCTCGTCACGCCAGGGGATCACGGTATCGCGCATTGGCAGGCGGTGGCGCAAATCAGCGAATTGGTCCTCGGCCAGCAACGGTAGTAATTTGGCCAGCCGCCGTAGCCGTCGAACCAGCATATCCACGACCAGCAACAGCAGACCCTCGGAAAGAATCAGACCCAGGAGGCCGGCGAGAACACTATTGCGTGTGATCCGGGCAATCGCCTGTCGCTGTTCGGTGATGCGGTTGATGAACAAAACGTCTACACCCGGAGCCAGGGCGGATCGCCGGGAGATCTCGAACCAATCACCCGCGTGCGCGATCACCAGGGGCTTGGCGCTGCCACTCGCCACCCAGGATTGCAGAAGAGCCGCGCGTAGCAGGGGTTCCATCTGTTCGGGATGAGTAATAACTGGAAAGCTGAGGGAATCCCCCATGTTGACCATCAGCGCGGCATCCGCATCGGTCAGCGCATGAAATGTCAGTAGGGCATTGGCTACGGAACGAGCAAGCACCAACGCGCCAGCGGGATGGCCCTGCCATAACAGCGGGGCGGCCAGATACTGATAGCAGTCCGGTTTGCAGGACAACAGTTGAGCGGTTTGCTCAGGGGCTTTCTGTAACCCTTCGCTCAATTCCCCAGGGAGCATCGGTGCCTGGTCTGGCCATAGCAGGGCGGTGGGGGTATCGGGTCTGATCCAGTGGATCGAGCGGATATCCCATTCCAGATCCAGCATAAAACCGCTGTTCTGATCGAGCGCCTTATGGAACGGCGCTTCGTTCTGTCCGGTCCGAGCCACTCCCAGGAGCGGCACGATACCGGCGAGTCGCGACATTTGTTGATAACCGTCATCTAGCAACGCCTGAAGCTGGCGCGCCTGCTGATCTCGGATCTGCGCCTGTTGCTGCTCGAACTGATCGGCCGATTGACGATAGGCCAGCCAGGCCAGCGAAGCATTGACCAGAATCAGCACCATGCTGAGAGCGATCAGCGTTTTCCAGCGCAAACTGAGATAGCGCGCCGGTGCGGGGGGCAGAGCGGGTGTAGCCACGGTGACGGCCTTTAGAAACGGAATGCGGCCTGAAGGGCGAAGAGGTCCCAATATTCCTGCAGTTCGCTGAAATCCGGGTTTTCCCGCGAGGACAGGATGAAGGTACCGTGATGACGCTGATATTCGGCCCGCACCATCCACTGTTGATTGATGTCCCAGCGCAGGCCGGCTGTCCAGATTTTGGAGAAACTATTGAAGGGTGGGATCAAGCCGCCGGTCATCTCGGAGGCCTTGCGACCATCCCGGTCGTCCGGGTTTGCATACGCCTGATAACTTAACAAGGCTTGCAGGTCCGGGTGGAGGCGGTAAGTGCCCTGGAGATAATAGCTTTCCACAGTCGCCTTCATGTAGGGAAAAAATATATTTCGCCATTCAATGGGTTCGTAAACATACTCGGCAGATAGCGTCCAATCCTCGGCATTGTATTGGAGCGATGCGATCCCATAAAAGAGTTCTACAGTCCCGGCATTCAGCGGCGATCCCAGACCCGGATGAAGTTGCAGATCCAGCGTCATGCCGCTGAGTCCGAACCTGAACCGCTCATTGGGCGAGGTGAACCACAGGCTGAACAGCGCTGCTGGGTCCTTTTGTTTAAATTCACCCTCGAAGCGGTAGCTGAGCGGGAGATAAGTCCATTTGGCATTGTCGTCAGCCACCGACTGCCCCCCACCCACCGTGAACGAGAGCGCTCCTTGATCACCGCGCCAGTCGCCATAGAGCATCAGGCCATCGGTAGACAGTAACTGGTTGCGGATTTTGTCGAAATACACCACTTGCGGCAGGAAAATCCCCGGATGGGTGAACGGCACATCACGGGTTTCGTTATAAAGCCCCAGAGGATTTTTGATGCGCCCGAGGCGCACCCCCCAGCGCTGCTCCGCCGAAGAGGCCACAGTGATATCGGCCAGCCCATAATCGAGTGCCGGGGTACCGTCATACAGGTCGCCCGCCCGCCGTGATAGTAATTGACCGGCTAACAGGATTTGCGGACTGACCGGCAGTGAGGCATTAATGCCGATTTCTGTGAATGCGAAAGAGGTATCGGGGCTGTCGCCAAAAAAGCGATTGTCACTGGTTTTAATGGCCGCCTGGCTGGCGAAGCCGTGAACTTGCAGGTTGTCCCAGAAGGACTCCTCAGCATGGGCATTCAGTAAGCCCACCATCGAGAGTATGGCCATCATTAGTGTGCGCATGTCAGCGGATCTCCAGAACACGGACTTGTGGATGATTCGCCCCAGATTCCACATAGCCGATGCCGCCGGGCGTCGCCGCCACCTGCTCGATCATTTCCTGCTCGGTCGCCACGGTCACCGGTGCCCGTCCGGTTCCCGAAAAGATCTGCCGATCCCAGACTTGCCGTAACTGGTAGGGGAATAAACCCAGAACGCTTTTGGTAAATTGACGATGCGTCGGATGGTCATCGGGCAACACAAACACTTTGACCGGTACGCGATTTTCCCAAACGGGCAACCGCATGGTGAAGTAGCGCCGGGCTGAATTCCGGCTGATTGGCTGATGGACGGAGGCTTCGTTGACGATCAGTTCCTGGGCGGTGAGCGTCAATGGCCAAAACATCAGCGCCAGGCTGATCAAGAATCGAGGTTTATTGAGTACGCGCATGACACTGGCGCTTAGAAGCGGAACACGGCCTGAACTGCCCACAGATTCCAGTCTTCCTGTTGTTGGCCGGGATCGGGGTTTTCTTTGGAGGACAGGATAAAGGTGCCGTGATGACGTTGATATTCGGCTCGCACCATCCAGTGCTGATCAATATCCCAGCGCAGGCCGGCGGTCCAGATTTTGGAGAAATTATTAAAGGGCGGGACAGCACCGCCGGTCATGGCGGAAGACTGGAGGCCGTCCCGGTCATTTCGGTTGGCGTAGCCTTCTTCGTAGCGCAACAGCAGTTTTAAATCAGGACGGAGTCGATAGGCACCCTGCAGGTAATAACTCTCCGCGTTGACCTCACGATCAGGAGAGAAGAGACTTTGATAGTCACGCCACTCAATCGGTTCGCCGGCGTACTCGGCGGTCAGCGTCCAGTCCTCCGCGTCATACTGGAAGGACAGGATCCAGAAAAACAGGTCAGTCGTTCCGTTGCTCAGCGGCGAGTACTGCCCCGGATCAAACTGCATGGAGACCACCGCACCGCTGAACCCCAGTTGCAACCGCTCTTCCGGGGTCGAATACCAGAGTCTGAACAGGCTGGCGACGCCGTCCGGTTTGAGTTCACCGCCAAAGTCGTTGCCCAGGTAGGCCCAGGTGACATTGTCGTCGATGACCGACTGACCACCGCCCAAGGTCAACGATAGCGTACCCCGATCATCGTGATACGACTCCCCGTAAAACATCAGGCCGTCGGTCGATAGCATCAGATTGCGGATTTTGTCGTAATAAATGACCTGCGGCAGGAAAATGCCTGGACGGGTGAACGGGACATCGCGGGTCTCGTTGTAAATCCCCAGGGGATTTTTGATGCGCCCCACGCGAACGCCCCAGCGTTGCTCCACCGAAGACGTGAAGGTGATATCCGCCAGCCCATAATCGAGCGTTGGCGTACCGTCATACATGTCGCCGGCTCGCCGCGCCAACAGTTGACCGGCCAGGAGGATTTGGGAATGGACGGGCAGCGAGGCATTAATGCCCATTTCTGTGAAATCGAAAGAGGTATCGGGGCTGTCGCCAAAAAAGCGATTGTCGCTGGTTGTAATAGCCGCCTGACTGGCGAAGCCATGAACCTGCAAGTTGTCCCAGAAGGATTCCTCACTATATGCGTTCAATGGACCCAGTATGAAGAGCAAGGCCATAACCCTTCTGTGCATGTCAGCGGACCTCCAGGATACGAATGTGGGGATGATTCGCCCCAGATTCCACATAGCCAATGCCGCCGGGGGTCGTCGCCACCCGCTCGATCATTTCTTGCTCGGTCGCCACGGTCATCGGTGCCTGTCCGGTTCCCGAAAAGATCTGCCGATCCCAGACCTGCCGTAACTGGTAGGGGAATAAACCCAGCACCGTTTTCGTAAATTGACGATGCACCGGATGGTCATCGGGCAATACAAACACCTTGACCGGTATGCCATTTTCCCAGGTGGGCAACCGCATGGTGAAGCAGAGCCGGGCTTCATTCCGGCTGATGGACTGCGGGGGAGCGGCGTCGTTGATGATCAACTCCTGGGCCGAGAGCGCGAATGGCCCGCACGCCAGAATCCACCCGGTCAGGAGACGACACAAAAACCTCCCTGTTACGGCGGGCGCGGAATTAACGGTGGGAACGCTGTTCAACCGCCGGTCCATGAATAATCCAATCCAGGGAATGTGTTATGGAGGTGCGTCGGAATAGAAGGTTGTAGTATAGCTCACAACTTGAGGCATTCAGTGGCGGTTTTGCGCAGAATGATCTGCCGGAACCAACCGCCCGCCAGCGCCGGTTGATCGATCCTCACTTCCAGGTCCGGGGTTTGCGCCTGTATCTCCTCGAACACCACATCCGTGCGGGTCGCCAATAAACCCAATAGTGGACTGATCAATCGCCGCACCGGTGCCCGTTGCCCAGGCCGCAGGAACTTGTCGAGAATCAGCACGCGCCCGCCCGGACGCAGTACCCGCGCTGCTTCCTGTAACACCCGCTCCGGATGCGGCGTCACGGCCAGAATCAGATGCAGTACGACCACGTCGAAAGCCGAAGAAGGATAGGGCAGGTGGCGGGCGTCGCCTTGATCCAAGCGAATGTCCAGTTCGAGGTGGGTAGCACGGCGTTGGGCGCGGGTCAGCATGGCTGGAGTGAGGTCGATCCCGGTATAGCGCGGTCCATGCGGCAGCAAGGGCAAATCCAGCCCACTGCCGACGCCCACCAGCAGCACTTCATCATGCAAGCCATCGCCCAATGGGGCCAGACTCCGCTGCCGCGCCCCACGAGTGAACGGGGCGACGAACGTATCGTAGATCGGCGCGAAGAATGTGTAGGTGTAGCGCAGGGTCAAGTGAGCCGCCTCAATGCAGTGTCCGGGGGATGGACAGCACAAAGGCGGGGATCTCGGTATCGAAGGTCACGCCATCGTCAGCCAGCATTTGGTAGCTGCCCTTCATGCTGCCAACGAGGGTTTCCAGCACCGCGCCGCTGGTGTACTGAAAGCCTTCACCGGGGCGCAGATAGGGTTGCTCGCCCACCACGCCCTCGCCGCGCACCTCCTCAATTTTACCGTTGGCGTCGCTAATCAGCCAATGCCGGGTCAGCAGGCGGGCGGCGATATTGCCCTGATTTTGAATGAGTACCGTGTAGGCAAAGACGTAGCGATCCTGGTCAGGATTGGATTGCTCCTCCAGATAGAACGCCTGCGCGGCGACCTTGATGTTGTAATCGGTTTTTTGCTTCCGCATGATTGGCGGGTTTCCAGTGGGGGTGAGAGAGTTCAACAAGAGGGTTCGATGATCGTTGGGAAAGGCGGTACATTAACAGTAAGTCGGGGTAGGGCGGGTTCTTGTGCGAAAATCATTTTGATTCTACGGGTATTTGTGCAAGGCCTTCCCACCTTGCAACGGGGCGACGGGTTGGCACTGAAAATCCTGATCTCAAAATGCTGCAGCCAGCGCCCGAACTTCCTCCAGCATTGCCTGCCGTTCCGTATGGGAAACCGACGGCACCTGATAAAACGCCCGGTGAACCACGTTACGCACCCCACAGGCACCGAGAACTCCCTCAGCCATGGGCCGCACCAGTAATTCATGCCAGCGCTCTTGCCGATAAGTCGCTTCATCGCCGCCTAGGGTATTCAGAATCAGCGCCCGTTCGTGAGTCAACAAACCCTTCATTCCGCCCGACCCGAAGTCAAACGCAAATTTGCGGGTGAACACCCGATCAATCCAGCCCTTCAGAATCGCTGGCGGCCCGAACCACCAGATCGGATAAATGAAGATCAGCCCTTGCGCCCATTGCACGGCATCCTGTTCTCGACGGGTGTCGGCGGACAGCTCGCCGCGCCAGTTCCGCAATAAATCCTCACCATCCAGCACCGCCCGGAACTGCATCTGATACAGGTCATGAATGCACGTGGCATGCCCCCGTTCACGCAGCGTGGCGTCAACCGTTTCCATCACCGCCTGGTTGAAACTGCGCGGATTGGGGTGAGCATAAACAATCAGGATATTCATTGGTGTTATTAAGGCTCAGTAATGAATGGGATACGATTCTCCACCTTGGCTAAGGTGGAGAATCGCGCGACCACGTTTCGGCAAAAGCTATCTCAAAGCTTTTTCGATTTGACCGGACGTTCCCAGTTCGCCACTTCCTTGCGTTGGGCGCGAGTCAGGCACAGGCTGCCATCCGGGACGCTGCGACTGATTGAGGAACCCGCGCCGATCGTGGCACCCTTGCCGATACGCACCGGAGCGACCAGTGAACTGTTGGAACCGATAAATGCGCCATCGGCAATGACCGTTTTGTGCTTGTTGGCCCCGTCATAATTGCAGGTAATCGTCCCGGCGCCGACGTTCACCTCCGCGCCGACTTCGGCATCGCCCAGATAGGTGAGATGATTGACCTTGGAGCCGGGGCCAATGGTGGTCTTCTTGGTTTCGACAAAATTGCCGATATGCACGCCAGCCGCCAGGTGGGTATCGGGTCGCAGGCGGGCAAAGGGACCAATATGCGCACCCGGCCCGACGTCCGCACCCTCAATCCAGCAATGCGAGAGGATCTCGACATCATCGCCAATCACGGCATCTTTCAACACGCAGAACGGCCCAATGGTCACCCGGTCGCCGAGGCGCACCGTGCCTTCAAACACCACGTTCACATCGATCACTACATCCTGACCCGTGCTGAGTGCGCCGCGCACGTCTATGCGCGCCGGGTCCAGCAGGGTCGCACCGTTGCGCATTAGCATTTCGGCCTGCTGTGTTTGGTAGAACCGTTCCAGCGCTGCCAGTTGCCGACGATCATTCACGCCCTGCACTTCCAGCGGTTCCGCAACCGTCAACGGTTCAACCGGTATGCCATCGCGCACCGCCAGAGCAATAATATCGGTCAAATAATACTCGCCCTGGGCATTCGTATTGGTCAACCCGGCGACCCAGTCCCGCAGTTTCACTGTGGAGACCGCTAAAATTCCGGTATTAATCTCCGTCAAGCAGCGCTCGGAAGGCGTCGCATCCTTCTCCTCGACGATGCGTTGCACCCGGCCCTGATCGTCACGGACGATGCGCCCGTAACCAGAGGGATCGGCCAATTCAACCGTCAGCAGCGCTAACTGACCCTGCTGTGCTGCATTCACCAGCGGCTGTAACGTCTCCGGCTGGATCAGCGGCACGTCGCCACACAACACCAGGGTGATTCCGGCATCCTCCAGCACCGGCAACGCCTGCGCTACCGCATGCCCGGTTCCCCACTGTTCGGCCTGTTCCACCCACAACACACCAGGTTCGCTGGCGAAAGCGGCTTTGACCGCCTCGCCGCCATGACCGTACACCACCACGCGAATAGCCGCTTCAAGAGCGCTGGCCGCATTCAGGACATGGGCCAACAAGGGTCGTCCGCCGAGTGAATGCAAGACCTTGGGCCGGTCCGAAACCATCCGCTTGCCCTGACCGGCGGCCAGAATGACCACTGAAAGCTGCTGCATGGGGTACGCCTCCTGGAAAGAATGGCGCTATTGTACCGAATGCAGCCAGACAACCAATAAAAAGGCCGCAGTTTAAGCTGCGGCCTAGCGGGGTCGAGACTATTATTGTTATTAGACTGAATCCAAATCAGCCGCCTTTGCGCCCTTTGCGCATTCTCTCAATCGTTTGCAACTGAGCGATTGCCTCAGCCAGTTCGGCCTTGGCTCGGGCGAATTCAAACTCGCTACGGTGATCGGCAATGATCTGTTCAGCACGCTGCTTGGCGGACTGCGCTGCTGCTTGATCCAGATCTTTAGCCCGTTCGGCGGTATCGGACAGAATCGTCACGACGTGCGGTTGCACCTCCAACATTCCGCCAGATACGTAGAACAGTTGCTCCTCACCCCCCAGCAATTTCACCCGCACCTGACCGGGTTTCAACCGGGTCAGCAACTGGCTATGCCGGGGTAAAATGCCGAGCTCGCCCATTTCACCCGGCGCAGTCACCATCTCCGCAGCGCCGGAAAACAGCTCTTTTTCCGCGCTGACAATATCGACATGCAATGTCATGCCCATGGTGCGTCTCCTGGTCGGTTAGCTGTGGAATGCGGTACCGCTATACACGGAACCGCTGGCCATTACAGCTTGGTAGCCTTTTCCACGGCCTCATCAATCGCGCCGACCATGTAGAACGCCTGCTCGGGCAGATGATCGTACTCGCCGGCCACGATGCCCTTGAACGCCGCAATCGTATCCTTCAAAGCGACGTATTTGCCGGGGGAACCGGTGAACACTTCAGCGACGAAGAAGGGCTGCGACAGGAAGCGCTGGATCTTCCGGGCGCGGGATACCACCAGCTTGTCTTCCTCGGACAGTTCATCCATACCCAGAATGGCGATGATGTCCTTCAGTTCCTTGTATCGTTGCAGCATACTCTGCACCGACCGGGCCGTATCGTAGTGATCCTGGCCGACGACCAGCGGATCAAGCTGCCGGGAGGTGGAATCCAGCGGATCGACTGCCGGGTAGATACCCAGTTCAGCGATCTGGCGGGACAACACCACGGTGGCGTCCAAATGGGCGAAGGTGGTGGCCGGTGACGGATCGGTCAAGTCGTCGGCAGGCACATATACCGCCTGAATCGAGGTGATCGATCCGGTCTTGGTCGAAGTGATGCGCTCCTGAAGAACGCCCATTTCCTCGGCCAAAGTCGGCTGATAACCCACCGCCGACGGCATCCGACCCAGCAGCGCGGAACATTCCGTACCCGCCAGGGTGTAGCGGTAGATATTGTCGACGAACAGCAGCACGTCGCGGCCTTCGTCACGGAAGTTTTCGGCGATGCTCAGCCCGGTCAACGCGACGCGCAGGCGGTTGCCTGGCGGCTCGTTCATCTGGCCATAGACCAGCGCGACCTTGTCGAGAACGTTCGATTCCTTCATCTCATGGTAGAAGTCGTTGCCCTCGCGGGTCCGTTCACCGACGCCGGCGAACACCGAATAGCCGGAGTGCTCGATGGCGATGTTGCGGATCAATTCCATCATGTTGACGGTCTTGCCCACGCCAGCGCCGCCGAACAGGCCGACCT
>JAIFNF010000330.1 GCA_020047885.1 Gammaproteobacteria bacterium
GCCTCCATGCTGTATCTGGACTACTCCCGCAAGGAAGGCGAGTGGATTCCCAACAAGTACGGCGGTCGGGAGAATCTCGAAGCCATCGACTTCATGCGGGAACTGAACACCGTGGTGCACAGCGAGCATCCCGGCGCGCTGGTCATTGCCGAGGAATCCACCTCCTGGCCGCAAGTCACCCGCCCGACTTATCTGGGCGGTCTGGGCTTCAGCATGAAGTGGAACATGGGCTGGATGAACGACACCCTGCGCTATATCGCCCAGCAGCCGATTCATCGCAAATATCACCACGACCTGCTGACCTTCAGTATGTTGTATTGCTTCACCGAGAATTTCATGCTGCCGTTCTCGCATGACGAGGTGGTGCATGGCAAAGGCTCGATGATCAACAAGATGCCGGGCGACGAGTGGCAGCGTTTTGCTAACCTGCGGCTGCTCTATCTCTACATGTTCACCCATCCCGGCAAGAAACTGCTGTTCATGGGCACCGAATTCGGCCAGGGCACGGAATGGAACAGCGCGACCACGCTTGACTGGTATGTCCTGCAATACGACCTGCATCAGGGTATGCAGCTCATGGTCAAGGATTTGAACCGGCTCTACCACAGTGAATCAGCGCTGCACCACTATGAATTTGAATGGCAGGGCTTTGACTGGATTGACTGCCATGATGCGGAACAGTCGATTCTGAGTTACCTGCGCAAGGACGGCGACGACTTCCTGGTAGTGATCGTCAACTTCACCCCAGTGCCGCGGCATGGCTACCGGATTGGCGTACCGCGCCCCGGTTGCTATGCGGAAATCTTCAATTCCGACTCGCATTTCTACGCTGGCAGCGGCGTCGGCAACGGCGGTATTGATCTGATGACCGATGACCACCCGTGGATGGATCGACCCTACTCAGTCACTATCACAGTGCCACCACTGGGTGGTTTGGTGTTGCGTCCGCCCAAGCCCGCGCCCAAGCCGATCGTGATTGAAGTGGAAGCAGAAGCGGTTGAGGAAGAAGCGCCTGTGCCGCTGAAAACCGCCATTGGGCGGCGGACGGCGGTGACTAAAGCGGAAGTCGCGCAACCCGAGTAGTTCATTCCCCCAACCCTCCCCCACCTGGGGGAGGGTGTCTTGTGCTAAACGTGACCCATGGCCAGCGCCTTGTCCCGCACGAAGGCATACACCTGGCCCACGGTCTCGAAGATTTCCGCGCTGACTTCATCATCGTCGAACTGGAGATCGAACCGCTCCTCCAATGCGCTGATCAACGCCATCACCGCCATCGAGTCGAATTCCGGGATGCTGCCCAGCAACGGCGTCTCCGGGTTCAGTTTTTGCGACCGGTCTCCCAGTTGCAAAATCTCGCCAATCAACTGCCGCACCTCATCAAACTCGATCATCGAGACTCTCTCTGTTATTGGAATAAAAGGGGAATCATACATCCCCTAAAGCCTGCTGCGCTCATTCAATCGAACCGATAAGCAAAGTCACCGTTTTCGATCTGTACTTGCACCTGGGCGATGGGCTGACCCGCCATCAGTCGATTCAGGAACTCGGCACTGATCGCCGGCAGCACCGTGTTCGTGAGAATCGCGTCCACCATGCGCCCGCCGCTTTCCAGTTCGGTGCAACGACTGACGATCAGCTTAACCACCGCGTCGTCATAAATGAACGGAATCTTGTGGTTCTCCAGAATCCGCTTGGTAATCCGGCCCAGTTGTAACCGCACGATATCCGCAATCATGTCGTCGCTGAGCGGATAGTAGGGAATGGTCACCAACCGGCCGAGTAGCGCGGGCGGAAAGACTTTCAGCAAGGGTTCACGCAGCGCCTGGCTCAGCCCCTCCGGATCGGGCAACAGTTCCGGATCCCGACACATCCCGGCGATCAGATCGGTGCCGACATTGGTGGTCAATAGAATCAGGGTGTTCTTGAAGTCAATGAACCGCCCTTCGCCATCCTCCATCCAGCCCTTGTCGAAGACCTGGAAGAAGATTTCATGCACATCGTGATGGGCTTTTTCCACCTCGTCCAGCAACACCACGCTATAAGGCCGCCGCCGCACCGCCTCGGTTAGAACCCCGCCTTCGCCGTAACCCACATAGCCGGGCGGCGCGCCCTTGAGGGTCGAGACGGTGTGCGCTTCCTGAAACTCGCTCATATTGATGGTGATGACATTCTGCTCACCGCCATACAACGCTTCCGCCAACGCTAGCGCCGTTTCGGTCTTACCCACGCCCGACGGCCCCGCCAGCATGAACACGCCAATCGGCTTGTTGGGATTGTCCAGCGCCGCCCGGGAGGTTTGAATTCGCCGGGCGATGATGTCCAGGGCATGGCGCTGGCCAACGATGCGGCGATTGAGAATATCGGCCAGTTTCAGCACGGTGTCGATTTCGTTCTTCACCATGCGCCCGACCGGAATGCCCGTCCAGTCGGCCACAACTGAAGCGATCGCCTGGGCATCAACGCTGGGCAGAATCAACGGCTTTTCGCCCTGCAATTCGTGTAACCGGGCCTGCAGGTCTTTCAATTCCGCCAGTCGCGTCTCCCGCTCGGGATCCACTTCCGGCGCCGCAGCGGTTTCCACGACACCGCCCAAGCCGCGCAGTTTGGCTCGCAGTTCCAGAATCTGATCGACCAGACCCTTCTCCTCCTGCCAGCGGATGTCCAGTTCCGCCAGCCGCGCCTCCTCAATCTGCAACTTCGCCAGCGCATCGGCCTGACGCTGGGCAGCATCAATGCCCACCGCGGTTTCACGGGCAATGATGTCCAGTTCAACCTGCAATCCCTCAATGCGGCGGCGACAATCTTCGACTTCCGCAGGCACCGCGTGCAGGCTGATCGCCACCCGGGCGCTGGCGGTATCCAACAGGCTGACCGCCTTATCGGGCAACTGGCGGGCGGGAATATAGCGATGCGATAGCTTAACCGCGGCCTCCAGCGCTTCATCAAGAATTTGCACCCGATGGTGTTTCTCCATCGTCGATGCCATGCCGCGCATCATCAGCACGGTCTTTTCCTCACTGGGTTCCCCAACTTGCACCACCTGGAAGCGACGGGTCAACGCGGGATCTTTCTCGATATGTTTCTTGTATTCCGCCCAAGTCGTGGCGGCGATGGTGCGCAACTTACCGCGAGCGAGCGCTGGTTTCAGCAAATTGGCCGCATCGCCGGTGCCGGCTGCCCCACCCGCGCCGATCAGGGTATGGGCTTCGTCGATGAACAAAATGATGGGTTTGGGCGAGGACTGCACTTCGTCGATTACTTGCCGCAACCGGTTCTCAAATTCGCCTTTCATGCTGGCTCCGGCTTGCAATAAACCGACATCCAGCACCCGCAGCGTCACGTCCTGCAACGGCGGCGGCACGTCGCCGGACGCAATGCGCTGGGCGAAGCCTTCGACGACGGCGGTTTTACCCACGCCCGCCTCGCCGGTCAGGATCGGATTATTCTGGCGGCGGCGCATCAGAATATCGACAATCTGGCGGATTTCCTCATCACGACCCACGATCGGATCGAGTTCACCCGTGCGCGCCCGCTCGGTCAAATCGACCGAGAACCGTTGCAGGGCTTCCTGCTTGCCCATTTGCGGCGGAGCCATGGCGTCGCTGGCTTCACCAGGCACTGCGCCACCGCCCACTTGAGAACCGTCGGTGGCACGCAATGCAGATTCCGGGGAAGCGGCGGTAATGTCGGCAAAGCGTTCGGTCAGCTCATCCAGTTTGACCTTGTCGAATTCGCGGGAAATGGCCAGTAGCGCATTGCGCAAGTCCGGGGTCTTCAACATCCCCACCAGCAAATGGCCGGTGCGCACCTGCGCGTCCTTGAACATCAGCGTCGCGTACACCCAACCTTCCTTCACCGCCGCATCAACATGGGAAGAAAGATCGGAAATCGATGTCGCTCCACGCGGCAAACGATCCAGCGCCTCGGTAAAATCCTTGGCCACCCGCGACGGATTCAAATTGAAATACTGAATGCTGCGATGCAGATCCGAATCCGGCAATTGCAGAATCTGGTGCAACCAGTGAACCAGCTCCACATAAGGATTACCGCGCAGCTTGCAAAACACGGTGGCGCTTTCAATGGCTTTATAGCCTAAACTGTTCAACTTCCCAAACAGCGCAACGCGACTGATATCGGCCATAAGTGAGGACTCCTTAAAATTAAAGGTCAAAGGTTAAAGGTTAAGATAATCAACCTTCAGCCTTCACAATAAGTCACCGCATCGAGTTTGACATCATCCGCGTCTCGCGCTAGGGGCTGACTCGTCAACCAGGTTGTCCAGCCCAGTTGCGATCCCTCACCGAGTTGCAATGGCGGGACTTCTTCCTTTTTCAGCACCAGATTGACATCCCAGAGCAACTCATCGCCGACATAGTTGCGCACCCAAGCCACCAGGCGGCGCAAACTCGGGCTGCCCGGCAAAAAGCGCCGAAACTCTGGCAGACTCATAGGTCCGATGATCATGCGAAACTTGTACTGACCATCCCAAACACGCTCGCCAATTACCGCGGTTAATCCTAACAACCCGGTATCTGGAGTCTCGCCCAAACGGCATTGGCTCGATTCGGCCAGCGGCAACCAGTGACCCACGAAGCTTTCAATCAGCACCGGCAGGTGGAAAAAATCCCCCAGCAACGCTTGTAAACCCTCGGCATGATGGGTCTGGCACGCTAACCGGCCGGCATAATGGAACTTGGCTAAATCCGGCGCAGCGTCCCGATGCCACAGCGACGGCATCCCTAAACCGAATGAAGCACCAATATAGGTGTTAAAACGATCTGTTTCCGGACGGTCGAAACTGACCGTCGGTTGTGCATTCGCCCAGGCCCGGTAAAACAGGGTCAGCATCCGGTGATGGAACACATCGGCGAAGCGGGAGAACGTCGCGTCGCTATAGGCCCGCTTCCGCTCATAGGCATATTCAGTCAGATGCAGCGGCAAGGGTCCCTGCGGTCCGAACAGCCCCAGGAAATATTCAGCCAGTCGCGGTGCATGGTTTTCATCGCCGGGATCAAACGACGCCAGCGTGGACGGTGCAAACGCCATCGACGGCTCCTGCGTCAAGCGCACCGACTCATCGCTCAGGCGGGTCGCCTTCCCCAGGCGCGGCTGATCCCGATAGCCGCACTCCAAACGCCGCAACGCCTGAAAGAAATGAAAAGCATAGGGCGCGCGCCGCAGTGCTTCAAACAGCTCTGCTACAGAATCTGCCGACGTCCGATCCGGGCTGGCCATCGCATGATCTCACCCCGCTCTGTCGAGCGGACAACCGTTTCAGTGAAGGAATTGATGGACGCGTATTTCGCAAAAAACCGCTCCAGCACCGCGCCCAATAGAAAAGCCCCCGCGCCCTCGAACGCCGATTCATCCAGATTCACCGCCACCTCCAGACCACGGGCAAAAGCAATCGGCCCCGGAATCGGCGCCCGCCGGGTAATCGGCTGGGACTGGACCGACACCACTCCATCGATCTGTTGGCGTACTCCCCCTTCCGACAGGTCGCCATACAGCGCCAATAATTCCCGCAGCGCGGCAGCCCCCTGACGATGATCGGTATCAGCGATCGACAGATAATTCAAATTGAGATGGCTGATCAACCGCCAGGCGGTATCGCCATGCGCGCGGGACGGGCGCGGCGCGGTGGGGCCGGTCACGCAACGCACGGCTTTGACCGGCGCTCCGGAAGCGAGGGTAAAATCGGTGTCGCCCCGTCCCACCGGCATGTGCAAGGGCAAATCGCGATTGGTGCACAGCGTAGCAATCGCCAGTTGTTGCAAATTGCTGCTATACGGCGCTTCGTCAGCATCGACCAGCGCCAGATAGACCTCACTGCCGATATAGCCAGAGCGTGGCCCCACCCGCCGCTGGCGGGCAGACAACATACGCGGCAGGCGATGCTGGGTATAAAAAGCGCGCTGCCCCTGCTGATGGAGTCGGTCGTAATTCGCGTAGAACGGCAGAAATTCCTGCTCCTCACCCTCAGCGCCAATCCCGGTCACGCCCCGGATTTGATAGACCTCGAAATCCATTGGGCGGGTACGATCCGGCACCAGATGATATTCCGCGACCTGTGAACCGAGATGAATGCGGTCAGCGCGTTTGGGAAACAGGTTAATCGTCGGCGCGCAGAACAGCACAAAGTTCTCCGCCGCCACCCGGTTTTCCAAATGCGGATCGACACGATCCAACAACAGGATCAGCTCCAGTTCTTCACCCGTACACCGGCGCACCGCCGCACCCAGTCCCTCCAGTTCCACAAACAGATAGCGTTGTGGGAAGGCAAAGTATTCATGCAACAGGCGATAGCCCTGGAATGAAGCGGGGACATAAGGCAACAGCGCCTGTTCTTCCTCGAAGCCCACCCGTTTGACCGGATTGCCGGGCGCCACATCATGCCAGGGCGCCGGACGTTGACCCGGCCGCGCCACGCGCACGATGACATTCGCCAGCAATTGCTCATATAAATGCGCCGGCAACGCATCGCTCCCCTGCAAATACAAAGTCAACCGCTCCAGCGGCAATTTGCTGAACGACAAACCAGCCTGCGTCGTCCGCAATCGCAGGCGAATACCCGCCCGGATTTTGTGCGCGTTGGGCAAATCCAGCGCTGCCACCGGTTCCTTGCCCGCGAAGTACTGTGCTTCGGTGATCTCAATCGGCCACAGCGTGACCGGGTGCGCAGTTCGATACTGGCAGGCGGTCTGTTCGCCCTTGCCCAGTACGCTCTGCAACTCGGTGTCACGGGGAATCACGAAACCCTGATCCAGCGCACCTTCGGCAGGATCCGGCGCAAAGTGCGCAATCGCCATGGACGGCGTGGGCGCGAGATAATGCGGATAAATGACTTCGAGTAGTTGCTGGGTGAACTGGGGGAATTCGGCGTCCATCTTGAGCTGGACCCGCGCCGCCAGAAAACTGAAGCCTTCCAGCAAGCGCTCGACATAAGGATCGACGCATTCAAAACCTTCCAGACCCAGCCGCCCAGCGATTTTTGGGAACTCCTGGGCGAATTCACCGCCCAGTTCGCGCAAGAATTGCAATTCCCGGTTGTAATACTGCAGCAGACGGGGATCCATCAGCGCCCCCTCGACGGCCGGGCTTCCTGCTCAATTTTCACCTGCCCGCTCTCCAGATCAATTTCAGTTTTCAAATAAAGCTGTTGCGGCAGCGGTTGCCCCCATAGTTCGCCTTCGATTTCAAACATCAGGGCGTTATGGTTCATTTGCTGCGCCGCGGTCAGATTCGCCCGAACGCGCAGCGTGCTCTGCAAAATACGGGGTTCAAAATCCAGGATCGACTGGCGCAACAGGTTCTCCAGCATGTTCAGGTCGAGAATACGAATGGTCAGCCCCGACAGCGGCGGAATGCCAAAGTTGATCACTGACCGGGCGGCGAACGGGTAACGCTCGGCATCATCCGGATCGAAAGGATGCGGCGTATTGAACAGCCAGGTCAGATCACGCAACACACAATCGCGCAATCGATTCATCGACAGCACTCGCTTCTCGCGGGATTCCTGCGCGTGTTCCGGCTCTTCATCAGTGAGCCGATCCAGCAAGGAAGGCTGCAACCGGTCCTGTGTAGTGAGTTCAGCCATGGATGGTTTTTTTAGCTACAGATGAACACGGAGGTTTAGCCACAGATGAAAACGGAAAAACCAAATCATTTTCCGTGTTTTTCCGTGTCGTTCCGTGGCCAAGATCCAGCATGATGAGCAACACCTCTAAACTGATTCCGGCACCTGCGACCCGGCAGCCTCGCCCAGGCGCAGCAATCGGACATCCAGCAACGGATACTCGCCCTGATCACTGGCCAACAGGCGTTGACCCATCCCCAGATAGAGGCCTTCCGCCGGCTCCAACCACTCGGTCTTGTGACCCAACTGCACCGTTGGATCTTCGCTGGCCTGTGAACCCGGATACCGGGCGGGAATCAGCCCTACCGTCTCACCGCCATTGACCCAGGTGAACTCGGCCGGCATCCAGACCAGATCGCGCAGATCCGCCGGTGCTTCGAGCTTCACGCTGGCGATGTGCTGGATGGGAATCCAGAAGTAGCGGCCATTCACAATCGCTTCCAGCATCGGACCCAGTCGGGTATCCGCGTCGGCAATCCAGGCAAACGGTTGATTATCGATAGTTCCGGGCATCGTCGGCGCGGCTTCAAACGCTTGGTCCCGCAGCGCCGCTGCCTGTTGATGATGACCCTCAGCGGTCAGGCGCAACGCCTCCAGCAGCAGGGCGATCCACGGCTCCGGATCGCCAAAGATCAGCGGCGACCGGCGACCGGCAAACACCTCGGCGCGCAACACCTCGCAGCGCAGGGCTTCGCGGTAGGTCTGGACCATGGGCAAACTGCCAGCATCCATCTCGGCCAGCACATTCAACTGGTTCAGCGCGCGATCCCACTGTCCCATCACGGCCAGTAGTTGAAACAGAAAAATTCGATGTTTGGGATTCGCCGGCTCCCGGCGCACCTGGTTCTGCACACCGGTCAGCACCGGCTTCAGACTGCGTTCCGCCAACAACTCACCGAACAGCATCGGCGCTCTCCCGGATCGTTAAAAACGCCAAAGGCCGGTAGTTCATCTACCGGCTCCGAGTCGATTAACCCACTTCGACCGTGGTCTGGTCAAAGAAAGCCTCCACCGGCTTACCGATGGAGCCTCCCTTGGTATCCTGTTGCTCGTAATGCACGGTGAGTTTGGCATAGGCGAAACTCACATTGCTGAAGGGTTCCTCCTGGCCATCACTGCCTGACCAGTCCACATGCTCGACCAGGCAGTTGTCAAACGTATAAACCTCAAAAGGCTTCTGCACCGCGCCTTTGGCACCGATATTCTTGGTCAAATGCACCACAATCTTGTCGATGTGCTGACCGGAAACCATGAAACCGAATAGTTGCGGCGTCGCCTTTTCGCGCTTCATCGTGCAACTGAAAGAACTCACCTGAGTGCGTCCTGAAGACAAACCGGTTGATCCGGAACTGACCGTCGATGGATTGGCTGCGCTAAAGCTGTAGCTGTACAGCTTGATCCACTTCTCGTAATTCTTGGCCGTGGTTTCGCCTTCGATGCCGTTTGAAACCTGCATATATGAATCGTAAGACATGTCATTAACCTCCAATGGGGATTGATCTTCGCACGATGGCCATACATCGCGCTTCTTACCTTCGAGCAGGTGATAGAGCCTGTCTATTGCTGGAGATCTGGTTCGATCACGCTCTCGATCTGGACTACAGCACAACCTGTGCCATTCTTACAACCGCATGATTTAAATTCAATTTATGGTCTATCAGTGCCACTCGAAGGCGGGGGCCAAAATTTGAGCCTGTCAAAATGACCGCCCGCTCGGCCATTTTGAACCGATGGCCTCAACCACCCTTGGCCGATGGCAGCTTGGAGACCAGCCGCAGCGACACGGTCAGACCCTCCAGTTGATAATGCGGCCGCAGGAAGAACTTGGCGCTGTAATAGCCAGGATTACCTTCCACCTCTTCCACGACGACCTCGGCGTCCGCCAGCGGATACTTGGCCTTGGTCACTTCGGAGGACGTGGCTGGTGCGCCATCAATATAGTTGGAGATCCAACTCTGCAACCAGCGCTGCATATCATCGCGCTCCTTAAACGACCCGATCTTGTCGCGCACGATGCACTTCAGGTAATGCGCGAAGCGGCAAGTCGAGAACAGATAAGGCAGCCGCGCTGACAGGTTGGCATTCGCGGTTGCATCCGGATCATCGTATTCCGCGGGCTTTTGCAGCGACTGCGCACCGATGAACGCCGCCAAATCGGAATTCTTGCGATGAATCAGCGGCAGAAACCCGTTCTTGGACAGTTCGGCCTCGCGGCGGTCACTGATCGCAATCTCGGTCGGGCATTTCATGTCCACGCCGCCATCATCGGTTGGGAAGGTGTGCGTCGGCAAACCTTCCACCGCACCGCCGGACTCGATGCCGCGAATCCGGGTGCACCAACCATATAGCTTAAACGCCCGGTTGATGTTGACCGCCATCGCATAAGCGGAATTCGCCCAGACGTACTTCTCGTGCGTGCTCCCCTCGACATCCTCCTCGAAATCAAACTCCTCGACCGGATTGGTTTTCGCCCCATAAGGCTGTCGCGCCAGAAACCGGGGCATAGCCAGGCCAATGTAGCGGGAATCGTCGGACTCGCGCAGCGAGCGCCAACCGGCATACTCGGGAGTTTGAAAAATCTTGGTCAGGTCGCGGGGGTTGCTGAGTTCCTGCCAGGACTCCATTTGCATGACGGTCGGCCCGGCCGCGGCGATAAAGGGCGTATGGGCGGCAGCGGCTACTTTGGAAATCTCACCCAGCAGTTCCACATCGGGCGGACTGTGATCGAAGTAGTAATCGCCGACCAAACAGCCGTAGGGTTCGCCGCCAAACTGCCCATATTCCTCTTCATAAATCTTCTTGAAGACCGGACTTTGATCCCAGGCGGTGCCCTTGTATTTCTTGAGCGTCTTGTGCAGTTCCTTCTTGG
>JAIFNF010000119.1 GCA_020047885.1 Gammaproteobacteria bacterium
GAACCTTGCGCCCGGTTGTTGAGATCGTTTTTTGCCACTACGGACTTAAAGTGATGAGAATCATCGGTCATCGGCACCCCCGAGATGAGGATCGAGCCACGGAAAGACACGGAAGACACGGAAAAAAAGAATCTTCCGTGTTTTTCCGTGTTTTTCCGTGGCTAGGTCTGGAAGGGTATAGGGGTATTTTTTGCGAGTAGCCTTACATCAAAGCGTAGGAACACCCAGCACCGGCGGCGCGGGTTTTAGCACGACCGCACTGAGCGGCGGCAGATCGAGGACGATGGAAAACGCAAAGCCGTGGCTGGAAAACTCCTCGGCAGTCACCTTCCCGCCCGGCACGGTCAACCCGAAACCGCCATACTCGCGGGCATCGCTGTTCAGCAACTCCCGATAGACGACCGGATACGGCATACCGATTCGGTAGTTCGGGCGCGACTGGTCGGAAAAATTCAGCACAAATACCAGCGCATCGCGGGGATCACGGGCGCGGCGCTGGAATACCAGCACGTTGGTCTCGGCGCCATTGGCATCCAGCCATTCAAAACCGGCTCCGTGGAAATCGACCTGATGAACGGCGGGTTCACGGACGTACAGCTTGTTCAGCGCCGCCAGAAAACGCCTTAATCCCTCATGCGGCGGCATCTTCGCCCGCACCCAGTCCAGTTCAGTATCGTGATTCCATTCGCCGGGCTGGCCAAACTCCCCGCCCATGAACAACAGTTTCTTGCCGGGATGGCCGTACATGAAGGCATACAGCAACCGCAGGTTGGCAAACTGCTCGCGCTCAGTGCCCGGCATCTTGCCCAGCAGCGACTTCTTTAGATGCACCACCTCATCGTGCGACAGCGACAGGATGAAGTTCTCATTGAAGGCGTAGACCAGCCCAAAGGTCAGCTTGTCGTGATGGTGGCGGCGATGCACCGGCCCTTTTTGCATGTAGAACAGCACATCGTGCATCCAGCCCATGTTCCACTTGAAGCCAAAACCCAGTCCGCCCATGTCCGCCGGCCGGGAGACGTTCGGCCAGGCGGTCGATTCTTCGGCGATCATCAGCACACCGGGGAAGCGGGCATGAACCACCGCATTGGTGTGCTTGATAAACTCAATCGCTTCCAGATTCTCGTTGCCGCCGTATTTATTGGGAATCCAGTCCTTTTTCGAATAGTCCAGATACAGCATTGACGCTACCGCATCCACCCGCAGCCCGTCAAAGTGGAAGGTATCCAGCCAGTACAAGGCATTGGCGATCAGGAAGTTTTCCACCTCATGCCGGCCATAGTTGAAAATCAGTGTTCCCCAGTCGGGATGCTCGCCCTGGCGCGGATCGGCGTGTTCGTAAACGCAGGTGCCATCGAACCAGGCCATGGCGTGGGCGTCTTTGGGGAAATGCGCCGGCACCCAGTCGAGAATGACGCCAATGCCGTTCTGGTGGCAGCGGTCGATCAGCTCCATCAGATCGTCCGGGCGACCAAATCGGGCAGTCGGCGCATAGAAATTGGAAATCTGATAACCCCAGGACGGGCCATAGGGATGTTCAGCGAGCGGCAGGAATTCAATGTGCGTGAAGCCCATTTCCAGCACATAGGGAATCAGTTGATCGGCCAGTTCCCGATAGGACAGGAATTCCCCGTCCGGTTTGCGCCGCCACGATGCCGCATGAATCTCATAAATCGCCACGGGTTGCCGCCAGGCGGGTTGCCGCATCCGCTCCTGCATCCACGCCCCATCGCGCCAGACATGCTTGCCGGCCCGGTCATAAACGATGCTGGCAGTGCCGGGCGGCACTTCGGTGTGGAAGGCGAACGGGTCGGTTTTCAGGAACACGTTACCGTTACGAGCCAGGATCTCGAACTTGTACAGTGCGCCCTCGGCCAGACCGGGGATGAACAGTTCCCAAATCCCGGAACCGGGCCGCAGCCGCATGGGATGACGACGACCATCCCAGTGGTTGAACGCGCTGACCACGCTGACCCGCTGGGCATTGGGTGCCCAGACCGCGAAATTGATGCCGCGCCGTCCGGCCACCTCGGCGGGATGTGCGCCGAAATTCTCGTAAATCTGGTAATGATTGCCCTCGGCGAACAGGTAGCAATCCTGGTCGCTCAAGATCGAGAAGGTCGTCGCGTAGGGATCAGCGAACGTATGCGGCTCGCCGTGTTCCAGGGTGCTGATCTGGTAACGCAGATCCTCCGGTTCCGCCGCGACTACCGTTTCAAACAGGCCGCCCGCATAGATCGGTTGCAGGGCATACAGCAGATGCGGCTGGCGCTCGTTCAACAGCCAGGGCGATTCGGCATCAGGCAACAGGGCGCGCACCACGCTCAACCCGGCCTCGCCCAGCGGATGCGGCCCGAGGATGTCATGGGGGTTGGTGTGCCGACCCTCGATCAGCGCTTGGTGTTCCGTCGGCTTCAACGTCAGTGGCGGTGCATCGTCACGCAGCAGGAAGCGCAGGCCATCGGCACTCTTCGGCGAACCCAATCGGGCGATCAGGGTGCGGACATCGGTGCGCAGGGCGTCGATGTGGTAAACCTGCCGCCAGAACCGGGCGTTGGCTCTCAGGAAATTACAAACTTCTGGCCGTTCCAGATTAAACGCCTGCATCCCCGGCTGGCCGGGAACGTCGACATCATAAAGCCGCGCGCCATCGAACCAGGTCAATTCCTGACCCTCACGCGGGATCCGGGCGGGAATCCAGTCGAGAATCACACCGATGCCGTGTTGATGACAGGCATCGATGAACGCCATCAGTTCTTCAGGTCGGCCATAGCGGGGATTCGGGGTGAAATAGCCGGCCACCGTTTCGCCGGGCGTCCAGAAACTCAGTTCGATATGGACGCCGGTCCGCCCCAGCAGTGGCGGCAGCACCTGTTCTTTTAACTGGGCGTAACCGGCGACCTGACCGGGATGGTCGCCGAATGTCACCCGGTGGATAGTCACGGGCAGTTCCCAACCGGGCGTTGTCAGCGCCTGCGCTATCCACCGGCTATCCGCCCAGGCGTAACGGTGTTCGAGGTCGCAAACCAGAGCAGCGGTGCTGGGATAAACTTCAGTTTGGAACGCCAGTGGATCGGTTTTAAGGAACACTGCGCCTTCGCCGTTGCGAATTTCATATTTATAGAGATCGCCCAGACCGGTGCCGGGGATGAACAATTCCCAAACCCCGGAATCATGCCGCTGCATGAAATGCCGACGGCCATCCCATTGATTGAAGGTGCCTACCACACTAACCCGACTGGCGTGCGGTGCCCATAAGGTGAAATTAACCCCGGCCACGCCTTTTTTCGACTGGGGATGCGCACCCAGTTTGGCGCACAGCGAGTCCAGTTTTCCCTGATGTAACGCCGCGCTATCCGCCGGACTGAACGCCGAGTCGTGAAGAGCATAAGGGTCGTGGAACGTTGTGATTGCTCCGTCGGCGTCAACCGTCTTGAACTGATAAGCCAGATGCGTCACGCCGGGCCAGCGGCTCGCGAACAGTCCATCGGGGTGCAAGCGCTGCATTTCGCGTGGGCTGGTTCCATCCGCCGGTACCACATAAGCCCGTTCAGCACCGGGTAGAAAAGCGCGAATCAGCAACGTCCGTTCCCGGCTGTCGTAGTGAGGCCCCAAAACCGCGTAAGGCGCGTCATGACGTAATTCAATAATTTTTTGAAGGTTTTCTTCCAGCATCGCCCTGACCTTTTCTGTGTAGCGCTGCTTGCGCCAATGCTTATTAACATAACAAATTTACGGATTTATGTAGACAGCCACGGCGCGGTTCCAGCGGATTTTTACCCAAAAAAACGGGGCGACGCTGAGTAGCGCCGCCCCTGATGAGTGGGTTAGTTAATCAGCAAAATTAATCGTCTTTATCACCGGGTTGAGCCGGTGTATTAGCCGATTGAGCGGCCCCGCGCCCCTGGCCCCGCCTTTGACCGCGTTCAGTAAAGAACTTGTCCATGACCTGCTTCTGGGTCGGATCCAGCGTAGCGTACAGATCGTCGGCCGCCTTGGTCAGCGCTTTCATACCCGCTAGATTCTGCTCCATGAATTGCACCCGTTCCTGGAAATGCTCCAGCGCAGTCTCATCCTTGTCGCGCATCTCCTGCCGACCCTTGAATTTAGCCTGGTGGTGCGCGTCCTGAGCGGCCAGGAACCCTTTCCAGGCGGCTTCTTGTTCCGGCTTGAGTTTGAGCCGTGCCGCCAGCAACTCCATCCGTTCTGCATGGTATTGCTGCATCATCGCGTGGCGCTGTCCCGGCTGACCGCGCCCGCCACCCATCATCGAACCATGACCACCACCGCTCATCATGGGGCAATCAGCGCCCATCATCCCGCCATGACCGCCCCAGGGACCGGCGACAGCGACCGCCGACAGACCCAGACCCGCGATAACCGCGACTGCCAGTAGATTCTTACGCAATGTTTTCATGATTAAACTCCTCGGTTGCTTGGGTTGCTTGTTGAACATGGGCCTATTAGACGCCCGCTTTGTAACCAGAGTTTTGCCGGGAGGGGAATTTTGTAACGATTTGTATCAATTCCCCAGAACGGCTAGCCAGGTGGTAGGCGCGGGCCATGCCCGCGAATGACGGGTGTGCTGGTCGCTTCCTTCGCGGGCATGGCCCGCTCCTACGCCGGGTGTTCACGGGCATGGCCAGCTCCTACGTCGGGTGTTCGCGGGCATGGCCAGCTCCTACGCCGGGTGTTCGCGGGCATGGCCAGCTCCTACGGCATGGGCAACCATATCGTATTCCAAAACGGGTAATCGCCGACATGCCGAACCAATCCGGCTCGCACCGGGTTGGCGACAATATATCGGGCGGTTCCCAATAAATCCTCCTCGCGCCGCAAGGCATGGTCGTGATACGCCTTGGCCCACAACGGACCTTCGCGCCCCAGTGCCCGGTTGACCCGCCGGGCACTGGCGGATTTCAAGCGATTCACCATATTTTGCAAGCTGATTTCTTCACCCAATTGCAGCAGGCCATGAAAATGGTCGGGCATCAACACCCAAGCCAATAATTTCGCGTCGGCTAACACCGCTTTGTCCTCAAAGGCTTGCGCAGCGGCCTGCGCAGCCTTGAAATCGGCAAAAAATAGTTGGCGTTCCAATGTCGTCGTGGTGAAAAGATAGATTTGCCCTTCAATCGAAACCCGCCCTTTGCGTAAGGCGGTATGGCCGGGTTTGGTGTTCATGGTGTCCCTTGTAGGAGCGCCCCATGGGCGCGATTTGAGGTTGGTTTATCGCGGGCATGGCCCGCTCCTACGCGGGGTGTTCGCGGGCATGGCCCGCTCCTACGCGGGGTGTTCGCGGGCATGGCCCGCTCCTACGCGGGGTGTTCGCGGGCATGGCCCGCTCCTACCTGCATAGGGGTAATGGACGACTCTCTTACGCCAACCGGACAAAATTCCGATTTACGCTGAACCAAAACACAACCCGGAAGCCGGTGCAGCGCCTTGTTGTGCGGCCACCTGAGTGTTGAACCCACCCCATGCAAGACCAAAAGGGTTCGCGTCACGGCAAGGACGGCAGACCCAGTTCGATGAGAAACGCATTGTGTTTGTCCATTACGGTTGCGATGTGCTGAGCCAGCGATGCCAGTTCGGCATGGGTGGCCGGCAAATCAATCGCCATTTCCGCCTCGGCGGTGCTGATGTAGCGCGAGATGTTGAGGTTGTAGCCGTTGGCCGCTATCTCTTCCATCGCCACGCGGCGGGCGTAACGCGCATCTTCCTTGCGGTACTGGTAGGTGTCGAGAATCTGGTCGATGTGCTCGAGCCGCAGCCGGTTTTGCCGCTTGCCTTTCTCGAAGTGCTCGGCGGCGTTGATGAACAGCACGTCTTCGGGCTTCTTGCATTTCTTCAACACCAGAATGCACACCGGGATGCCCGTGGAGAAGAACAGGTTGGCGGGCAGGCCGATCACGGTGTCGATATGGCCGTCTTTTAGCAGTTTGGTGCGGATGCGCTCTTCTGCGCCGCCCCGGAATAGCACACCGTGGGGCAGGATGATGGCCATCACCCCGTCGGGCTTCAGGTAGTGGAAGCCGTGCAGCAAAAAGGCAAAGTCGGCGGCGGACTTGGGTGCCAGGCCGTAATTCTTGAAGCGCATGTCCTCGCCCAGCGCGTCAGTCGGTTCCCAGCGGTAGCTGAACGGCGGATTGGCCACGACCGCGTCAAACTTCGGCATCCTGGCCGGGTTCATTTCGCGCAAGGTATCCCATTCGTTGGTGAGGGTGTCGCCGTGGACAATCTCGAACTCGGAATCCTTGACGCCGTGCAGCAGCATGTTCATGCGGGCCAGGTTGTAGGTGGTGATGTTCTTTTCCTGCCCGAAAATTTTGCCGATGCCGTGCGATCCCATGCGGTGGCGCACATTCAGCAGCAACGAGCCGGAACCACAGGCGAAGTCGAACACGCTGTCGAGGTGTTTTCGTTGGCCGGTGGCGGGTTCCTGACTGTCCAGCGTGACGATGCCCGACAAAATGCTGGAAATCTGTTGCGGGGTGTAGAACTCGCCCGCCTTCTTGCCACTTCCCGCGGCAAACTGGCCGATCAGGTATTCATAGGCATCGCCCAGCGTGTCGCGGTCGGTCGAGAACTTTTCCAGCCCCTCGGCAATGGCTTTGATGATGGTGCAGAGTTTAGCGTTTTGCGCGGTGTAGCCCCTGCCCAGCTTTTCCGAATTCAGATTGATCTCGGAGAATAGCCCGCCGAAGGTGCTGGCGAAGGATTCGTTCTCGATGTAGTCGAAGCCTTTTTGCAGGGTGTGCAGCAATTCCCCGTCTTGGGTGCGGGCCAGTTCCGCGATGCTGCCCCAGAGGTAGGCGGGTTGGATCACATAATGCGTCTTGCGGCGCATCTGTTTTTCAAACTCGGCGGTGTCGCCTGGGTTCTGCGCGTACCACACCGCCAGCGGTGCACGGCGGTCGCCTGCGTCCAGCTTGGGGTAATCCGATCCCAGCTCCTTGTGGGCGGCGGTTTCGTAGTTGTCGGACAGGTAGCGCAGGAACAGGAACGACAGCATGTAATCGCGGAAATCGTCCGCGTTCATCGCGCCGCGCAGTTGGTCGGCAATGCCCCAAAGCGTGTTGCCCAGTTGTTTTTGATCTTGGTCGGTCATGCGCTTTTTCTTCCCGGAGGATTACGGCGCAGTTCTTCCGCTGCAATCCGCACCAATCGCCCATCTTCCACAATCACGATATTCGTATTTGTCTGCATCGCGGTTTCACGGGCTAAGGCGGCGGCTCGCTGCATAGCGGCCAGTGAAGCACGCAAGTCTGGGTCTTGGGCTTGGGCAATGTCTGGTGTACTCATCAGTTTTCTCTCCATTCCAGCAAGACAGGCTCGGTACCAGAGTTGTCGTAACTGGCCCAGGCATCCACTTCGGCTTTGTAGTGCTGATTGAAATTGTGCCATCCGGTTGCAAAGCGGCGACGGATCACGGGTTCGGGAATGTCATGCCCACCTTGGCGAACCCGCTCTTGTACGCGGGCGATGGCGGTCTCGACATTGGGCAGGCAAAGGTAAAATATGATAACCTAGCGTCCGCCATTGTCGGATGTGCCTGAGATAGCCGCGACCGGACAAGGTGGTTTCAAAGGCGAAGCTGGCCTTTCGTTGCATCGAAGCGGCGATTTCTTCCAGCATCAAGCGCCCTGCTTTCACCGCAGCGGCCTCCGGCGCAAAGGGTGACAACCCCGCCGCAATCAGGTCAGCATTGATAAAGTGCGGGCATTGCGCCTCTTCCGGCAAAAAGGAACGGGCGAACGTGGTCTTTCCCGCGCCATTGGGTCCGGCAATGATGATGATTTTTTTATTCATCCCTCCGCCTCATCCAGCGCGGGGAAAAGCTGTTGCATCAGCCCCTTTTTATGGGTCTTGAGCGTGTTGAGTTTTTGGATTTGGGCGACGATGAGATCGTCGAGGGAGGCGAGGCATGAGGCGATTTTTTGTTGTTCTTTGAGGTTTGGAATTAGAACATCAAGCTGCTCTATTTGAGTCGGATAAAGATGAACAACCGTATCGCCTTGTGCAACCTTAGCGATCGACAACCGAAGCGGCCCATTCAATTGGTAGCTGAGAAAGACGCCATTTTGGCTTGAGCGAATTACGTTAAGATCGCCACCAAGAGCGATATCGTCGCTCATCACACATGAAGCCTTCGCAATATCTATCTTCGTCTCACCAGATGCAGGAATGATTACATCATTCCTCTTGCTCAAAAACAGCTCACTGGCATCGACGTTTGTACTGGAAGCTATTTTGTGAATCGTCTCCCCGTAGACTGTATAGAGCTCGCCGTAGCGAATACATGGCTGAACCCCATTAGCAACGATATCAACCTTTGAAATTCCTTTGCCCTTATATAGGGTGGCAACTGCACCGAGCTTTTCTTTGCTCCACTCCCCCGCCTCCCGAAACTCAGGAAAGCGCAGTTTGGGTAGGGTTTCGCCTTGGGCGGGGAAAAGCTGCTGCATTAGCCCTTTTTTATGGGTCTTGAGCGTGTCGAGCTTTTGCGCCTCCAGGGTGATCAGTTCGTCGAGGGAAGAAAGGCCATCGGCGATTTTTTGTTGTTCGTTGATGTTAGGAATCGCAATAACAAAACTCTTCAATGAGCTTCCCGATAACTCTTTGAACGTGTTTCCCGAACCAAGATCGTTTAATGCGCCCTTCGATTTCAGTAAATAGTAGTAGATGAAGTGAGCATCAGACCGCGACAGCGGAACCAGTCCATGGGTAACCGTTCACCCCCCCCACCCCAACCCTCCCCCGCGAGGGGGGAGGGAGTCTTGCGAATCAGCGAGTTAGCGCTCCCCCTCTCCATTTATGGGGAGGGGGTTAGGGGGCGGGGTCTGAACGCTTACGTCCATGGCAGCCCTGATTGATTGCCATTGGTAATTTGTTTATTGCCAGATGACCAATCGGGGCGCGTGTAGAGATGATTACAGAGTTTTCAGGCAATAACTCAGAAGAGCATTTTTTTTAAGCCCTCTTCAGTGATTGATCTCACCGTTTCTGCAACATAAGGACTCTCACCTTTGCCCATTTCGGCGGGCGTGATCCATTGAACACTGCCGCCCCAGTAGCTGGCGATTGATGTATCCGGTGTTCCCCCCCTGCGTAATGCGACAGGTTTCAGATATGGTTTTTTCCTCCCACTCCCCCGCCGCCCGAAACTCAGGAAAGCGCAGCTTGGGCACCAGCGCACGTTTTTTTGCTCACGCATCGTTGTCGTCCATAGGTGGCAAAACCACCCCGTCAGGCTTCGCCTGCCACCCCTCCGAAGGAGGGGAATAACCCCGCAAATTCCCCTCCTTCGGAGGGGTGCCCCGTAGGGGCGGGGTGGTTTATTGCTCATACGCTCCCAGCCCAGAAATCTCCCGCCCCTGAGCGAGTTTGTGCAGTAGCGGGATCAAGTCTGCCATCAGCGCCAGTTCCGCCCTGGTTCGCGCCTTCCAGCCCACTTCCAACGGAGCCATGAGGTCGCTCAACTGTTCGCCGTCGAAGATCATCCGGCGCAGGATGCCGTCCACAAAGCCTTGCAGGGCGGCAGCATCCAGCCGGTGCTGTTTGGCTACGTCGGCCAGTGCCTGGGTGGTTTTTGTGACCTTGTATTGGGCGTATTCCTCGCGCACACCCTGCACGGTATGCGGTTGGTGGGCGTCGAGACTGTCAATGTATTCGATGAGAGCCTCCCGGTCGTCAAGCAGCTTGGCATCCGATTGGATCAAGCCCAGCAATTCAGCACGGCTCATCGTCTGCTGGCCCGGCGCCTGGCTGGCATAGCGGGCAATCAGGGCCATGATGTAGTCGTAATCAATCACCGCGCTGGCAAACAGCACGAACTCGAAATCAATCTGCTGCACTTCTGGCGGGGTGCTGTCGTCGTGTCGGTCCTGCTTGTCCTTCAGGCGCTGGGCCGTATCGAGGTACACCCCCTTGAAGCCCTGCAACTGCTTCCTGGGCAGTACCTGCTCGATGCGGGCCTTGTGCTCGGGCGTCAGGTCGGTGTACTGGTCGATCTGGGTGTTCAGGCGCTGCACTTCCTTGAACAGGTTGATGAACTGGGCGCGGGCGGCGTCACCCTTGAGGTTGGGCACGGCTTCGGGCTGGTTCTCCAGCCCCTGCGATTGCATGAACGTATCCAACTGCTGCACGGCGGTTTGCAACCGGTCGATGACCACCGGAGCCTGGTCCACCAGCCAGATTTCCTTGGCGGGCTTGGTGGCCGCCCCGGAGAACAGGCTGATGGCGGTATCCACCGCGTCCTGCTGCTGGCGAAAGTCGAGGATGTTGCCGTAGGGCTTGGTGTCGTTGAGGACGCGGTTGGTGCGCGAAAGCGCCTGAATCAGCCCGTGATACTTGAGATTCTTGTCCACATACAGCGTATTCAGGTATTTGGAATCGAAGCCGGTCAGCAGCATATCCACCACAATCGTAATGTCGATCTTCTGCGCGTGGGGCAGGTCGGCATTGGGGTATTGCTGATCCTTGATGCGCTTTTGCACGTCCTGATAGTAAAGATCGAACTCGCTGATGCGGTGATTGCTGCCGTATTGGGCGTTGGGGAAGAATGCCTTGATGGCTTGGTGGTTCTCGCCAAATTGCGAGCGGTGGCATTCGTCGAAGATGAACCCCAGGCGCTGATGACGTAATGGCTCCAGGCGCTCCTGGTAGTTGCGCGGGTTGGCACCGTCGAGCGCCAGGCCGAGCTTCTGGATGGTGGTCACAATCACCTTGTCAGCATAGTCGTCCGAGAGCAGGCGGCGCACCAGGGTTTCGGTATTGGTGTTTTCTTCGACGCAGCCTTCCTGAAACTTATTGAATTCCTCCCGCGTCTGCCGGTCGAGGTCTTTGCGGTCCACCACGAACAGGCATTTATCAATGTCGGGGTTGTCTTTGAGCAGGGTGGAGGCTTTGAACGAGGTGAGCGTCTTGCGGCTGCCGGTGGTGTGCCAGATATAGCCATTGCCGCAGTGCTGGTGAATGCACTCGACGATGGCCTTGACGGCATAGATCTGATAGGGCCGCATCATCAGCAGTTTTTGTTCGCTGGCCACCAGCACCATGTAGCGGCTGATCATCTGCCCCAGCGTACACTTGGTCAGGAAGGCGTCGGCGAAGTGGTCCAGATGGGTGATCTTTTGGTTGTCCACGCTGGCGAACTGGTAAAGCGGCAAAAAGCGCTCGTCGGCGTTGAAGCTAAAGTGGCGGCGGTTGCTGACGATGAACAGTTGCAGGAAACAGAGTAGAGTTTTGGTGTAACCGTTACCGGGGTCGTTCTTGTAATCGACGATCTGCTGCATGGCCCGGCGCGGGCTGATGGCCAGCGTTTTCAGCTCGATCTGCACCACGGGCACGCTGTTGATCAGCAGGATCACATCAAAGCGGTGGTGGCTGTAGTCGGTGTTGATGCGCAGTTGGTTGACGACCTCGAAGTTGTTTTTGCACCAGTCCTTGATATTGACCAGCGTGTAGTAGAGCGGTGTGCCGTCGTCGCGCTCGAAGTGGTTGCGCTCGCGCAGGTGTTTGGCGGCGGCGAACACGTCGGGGGTGACGATGCTCTCCAGCAGGCGGGCGAATTCGCTGTCGGTGAGATGAACGCGGTTAAGCACCTCGAAATGCTGGCGGAAATTGTGTTCCAGCGCGGCGCGATCGCAGAGGTCTGGGCGGTATTGGTACTTGAGATCGCCCAATTTCTCGATCAGCGCCTGTTCGATGTGTTGTTCAGTCATTGATGGTTCTCATTTTTCCTGAACTTTGATATAGCCGAAATCCTCTTACCGCGTCAATTTATTTATTCTATTCAATAATTTCCTACTAAAAGGCGTGAAATCCCCTCATTTGTTAATCTCACCCCCTCCAAACACCACAAGGGAGTAGTTATTTCCATGAGGTGCAAATTAAGGACTGAACAATGAGCGACCATCTGTTAATCGTCGATGATGACCCCGGCTTGCGTGAACTGCTGACCGACTACCTGAGCCGCAACGACTTCCGGGTCAGCGCCGTGGCGGACGGGCGCGGTTTGTGGGCGGCGCTGGAACGTGAAGCGGTCGATCTGGTGATTCTGGATCTGATGCTGCCCGGCGATGATGGTCTGGTCCTGTGCCGCACTCTGCGCGCCCGGTCGCCGATGCCCATCGTCATGCTGACCGCCCGGGGCGATGACACGGACCGCATTGTCGGCCTGGAAATGGGCGCGGATGATTACCTGCCCAAACCGTTCAATCCCCGTGAACTGTTAGCGCGCATCAAGGGCGTCCTGCGGCGCAGTCGCAATCCAGTCGGTGAACCGGGCGAGGTCAAACGCTTCCACTTCGCCGGCTGGACGCTGGACGTCGCCGCCCGGCAACTGGTCGCCCCGGATGGCGTATTGATCCCGTTGGGCGCCAGTGACTATCGGTTGCTGCGGGTGTTTCTGGAGCGCCCGCAGCGAGTGTTGAACCGCGATCAACTCCTGGATTTGACCCAGGGCCGCGAAGCCACACCCTTTGATCGCAGTATCGATGTGCAAGTCAGCCGTCTGCGCCGTCGCCTGCGTGATGATCCCCGCGAAGCGGCGCTGATCAAGACCATCCGTAATGAAGGCTACCTGCTGACCGTCCACGTCAGCCCGGAGTATTGATGCGCCGCCTGTTACCGCAATCCCTGTTTGGCCGGTTGACCCTGTTCCTGACCCTAGGTCTGACCATCGCCCAACTGCTCAGCGCGGCCATTCTATTGCAGGATCGCGATCAGGCGCTCTACCACGCCATCGGCGGGCATGTCGCCCAGCGCATTGCCGCTATCGTCAATCTGCTGGATACGCTGGAGGATGCGGAACGGCAGCGCTTGGTCACCGCGCTGGATTTGCCGCCGACCCGATTGAGCCTTGACCTGCCCTGGCAAACGGATGCAGCGCCGGATGAGCGTTATCACACCACGCTGTTTCGGGCGCTGTTGAAGCGTCAACTGGGGGCGGATCGACCTTTTCAACTGGAGGTCAATGACGATCTGCCAACACCCGCGCCCCGATTCGATCCCGACCGTCGCCCCCCGCCCGACTCGATTGAACATCCGCCGCGCTGGCGGATGCACGCGATGATGAGGGGCTTGCGTAATTTCGTGGTGCAGGTGCGCCTGCGTGATGGAGCGACCGTGACGTTTCAGCAAATGCTCCCCGAGGATGTGATCGCCTGGCCGGTTCGGTTGCTGCTCATTTTGGCGATACTGCTGGCATCGGTCGCGGCATTGTCCGCGCTGGCGGTACGCACGTTGACCCGTCCCCTGACCGTGCTGGCGAACGCCGCTACGGCACTGGGCCGCGATATCCACCGTCCGCCACTGGCCGAAACCGGACCACTGGAAGTCCGGTGCGCCGCTCAGGCGTTCAACACCATGCAGGAACGGTTGATCCGCTATTTCGAAGATCGTCACCGGATTCTTGCCGCTGTATCTCACGATCTGAAAACGCCGATTACCCGATTACGGCTACGCGCCGAACTGCTGGAGGACTCACCGCTGCGGGAAAAATTCCAGGCAGATTTAGACGATATGCAACAGATGGCGCAAGCGGCGCTGGACTTTTTGCGCAGCGGTGAAGAGACCGAACCGGTGGCAGCGGTCGATGGCAACGCCCTGCTGGACTGTCTGCGGGAAGATGCCGAGGATGCCGGTCATTCGGTGGAAATTAACGGCGCAACCCAACAACCGCTACGCTGCCGACCCCTGGCGTTGAAACGGTGTCTGACCAATCTGATCGATAATGCGCTGAAGTACGGGCAATGCGCTGAAATCGCGGTGATTGATCGACCCGACCGGCTGACCCTAACGATTCGTGACCATGGTTCGGGCATTCCCAGCGCCGAACTGGAGCGCGTCTTTGAACCGTTCTACCGGCTGGAAAGTTCACGCAGCCGCGATACCGGCGGTACAGGACTGGGCTTGAGCATCGCCCGCAACATCGCCCGTGCTCATGGCGGCGAGCTGATGTTGCGCAATCATCCCGCTGGGGGGCTGGAAGCGGTGCTGGAGATTCCGCGCTAAGGCAACGTGCAACAAAAATCCTCCAGTGATCAGCCTGGAGCATCGCTTTGACTTCGTATAAGGATGGAGCCACGGAACGACACGGAAGACACGGAAAAAAGCATCTTCCGTGTTTTTCCGTGTTTTTCCGTGGCCAGATTTGGAAGGGTGAGTGAGGCAGTTTCTACCCTAAGATGCCCGTTATTGACTGAAAGTGGCCTTCACCTTGCGGGCGGCATCCACGGTGACCCGACAGACGTCCAGCCCGGTGCAGTCGCCCTCCCAGCCGCCAAACGTCGAGCCGGCTGCTGCTTCGGCGCTCAATGTCACCAGCCTCCCCGCCGCGTAGACTTCGCCGCAATCCGTCCCGCAATCCACCCCGACCGGGTCGCTAACGATTCGGCCTGAGCCACTTCCCGTCTTGTAGATGATCAGGGGAAAGCTCTGGTTGCTGCGGTTAAACGTAGCGGTGACCGACTGGCTGCGATCCACGGTGACTTGACAATCACCTTGCCCACTACAAGCCCCCAGCCAACCGCCAAAGGTGGAGCCTGCCTCCGCTTGGGCGGTCAGCGTGACCACGGTTGCGGAGGTGTAGTCTTCCCGGCAGTCGCTGCCACAATCGATACCCGCCGGGATGCTGGTGATGCGACCCGACCCGGATCCCATGGTGGCGGTCGTCAGCCGCATGAGCGCGTTGACCGGTTCGAATGTTGCGACGATGCTCTTAGCCGCGTTCATCGCTACCGTGCAGACCGGATTGACGCCAACGCAAGCGCCACTCCAGACGGTGAACAGGGCATCGGGATCGGGCGTTGCGGTCAGCGTTACGCTCGCCCCCGGGGGGTAGCTTTCACTGCAATCGGTGCCGCAGTTGATGCCCTCCGGGGCGCTGACCACGGTTCCCCCAACGCCAACGGTCACCGACAGGGAGTAGGGTTCGGTACTAAAGGTGGCGGTGACTGTACAATCGGCGCTGATCGGGCCGGTGGTGTAGAGTTGGCCGGTTTGTACACCGTCGCACCCGGTAACGGTAGACCCGTAGCCAGGTGACGGGGTGATGGTGAACCGGGCGACCCCGCCCTCGGGAATCTGTTGTGAACCCGGTCTGATCGCGCCGTTCGATCCGGCCGTCGCGGTCACGGTGTGAGCGAGGGTGTCGGCTTCCACCGCGCCAATATCGATGGTGTCATTGACGATGCGTGGAAAGCCGGAGCCGCGCTGGTCGGTGGTGACGTCGGCGGGGATCAGCGCATTGCTGCCAACGTTCATTGCGGGGCTGCCCGCAACCGGCAAATGGGTCAAGGTCGAGCCGCCGTTATCCGTGAGTCCGCCAATGATGTCGCCGATCGGAATGCCGATATCGGGTATCAGGTCAGTGCCAATCGGGGTGGCACCGGATAACCCGCTCACGCCGTTCACGCCGAACAGGTTGTTACCCTGCGAGGTGAAGGTGCCGCTTGCTGCAACCCGGATTTCCTGGCCGTCCACCGACGCGCTGTTGCCCGAGATCAAACTGTTGCCAAGGGTGAGCAGATTCTCCGTGTAAATGCCACCGCCGTAATTGGCGCTGTTGCCCGTCACCGTGGCGTTCGTCAGCGTGACCGGCCCACTACCGCCATCGATCCCGCCCCCGGTATGTGCCGCTATATTCCCGGACACCGTGCTGTTGCTAATGATCACGGCACCAGCAGACACCCCGTAC
>JAIFNF010000317.1 GCA_020047885.1 Gammaproteobacteria bacterium
TCAACCGTTCCCCACGCGGTCTCGACCGAACTGGTGAGGCCCGGCGTCCAGGCATAGGGTGAGAGCGCGAAGTTCCAGCCCGAATCCTGCGCCAGGGCTGGCGTGGTGAGTGCGACCGCCAAGCATAAAACCGTTGTTTTCATTAGCCAATTATTCCGCTATTGATCGTCTAACCGTTAGAACCGCATCCTGAACGTCGCGCCGAGCAGGGGCGCGGGATCGAAGGATTCCTCGCGCAGCGTGTTGCCGCCGGAATCTTCGACGCGCAATTCACCCCCGACAATCGCCCCCGCGTACAGGGAAAGCGACGCATAGTCCGCGAAGTCGGCGGACAGACGGAGGAAGACCGGCATACCCCGTTCCTCGCCCACCCCATCCGGCACTGGGCCATTTTCGCTCAGGCGGAAGCGCAGGCTACGGTAGGCGGCACCTACCCCGAGATGCCAGCCGTTATCGAGGCGATAGTCGAGTTCAAGCCCTGCCGGGCCGACCGGTCCAGCGGGCAGCGGATTGACCAGACTCCAACGATCGTTCAAACGCCAGTTAACAACCAAAATCGGGATCACCTTCGTTTCTTCAATATGGCTGAACACCCCCAAGCCGAAGCCGAGGCGCTGGTCGGGCGCGAACACTTTGGTCGCACTCAGGATGCCGCCGTAGACCACGGATTCGCCCAAGTCGGCACCGTTTTCACGCGACCATTCCACCGAGGGCGCGACGCCATAAAACCACCCGTCGGCTCCGCTGAACACGAGAGGCACGCCGAACCCAAAACGCTGCACGTTATCCCAAGGCGCATCACCGAAGGCCGTCCGACTCGAAAAATTGTAGTTGAGATAATCGTAATGGAACGTGACGCCAGCGCGATGGCCCGCCCCGAATCCGCTGCTCGCACCGGCGCGAATCCCGACGCCGGTAGCATCGAAATCGCCGCCGTTATCGATATTGGCGTTGCCCTGCCAGATCGGGGTGACGGAAAAGGACGACTGCCACGCTTCAGCGGCTCCACTGACTCCCGGAGCCAAAATCAGCAGCATGGCACCGATGGTCGCTGCACAAGCCTCGTGGTGGTGGTTGGCGGCGAAGCCGCGGAGTTTGGGGGGCATCAGTTTTTTCTCGGATTGCAAGGTTAAAACGCCAATGATACGAGTTAATGCTTCAAATCCATCGTTCATCGGCTGTGAATTCGACGATCAGCCATTGCCCACCTCGCCCGCAGCGTGCGGATGACTGCGCCGCTCAGGGTTCCCTGCTGTTGTCATAAAAAGTGCATTTTCAAACCGCGCAGTGCTGAGACTTTTTGTCCCAAGGGCAGCTAATTTGGAAATTTATAGGATATAAACCGGTGTATGTCTATGGATTATCATGCGCGATGTCCGACAAGCGCCGAACATCCCGCGTCCGGATTTTCTCAAAATGAACCTGCTCCGCCAGTTCGCCATAGGTCTCTCGCAACCGGCGGTCGCTGCGTTCCTTCAACAACAGCACAAAGCCGGGGCCACCGCCCATCAGAAATAGGAAAGGTGCCAGGAAGGCCAGGGTCTGGATCAGGTTTTCGGTCAGGAGGCTCAACCCCCCCGAGTTGGCCGCCGCCAGGCCGGCTCGGCCGATGAGAATCAGGCTGAATACCCCGTAGAGAATCCCCAGGGTTTGGCGCAAGCGGGAGCCGTTCCTCGCCGCCCTGGTCGTCGTCGCGCCCCTCAATCAAGACAGCGGAACCTGGCGGGGACCCCGCCGGGTCTGGGGCGGACGGGCCCAGGTTCCTCAAACCTTGTCCATGGCGACGTTATCCGCCGTCCGTTTTAACCAGGTCATCAACGCCTTTTATACTTGGTGGTGCGCCGCTGGCAAAGCGGTCTAGGGCACCTCGATGCGCAAGCTGTTGACGATTCTCAATTTGATGGTTCGTGATCGCGCTCATTGGGATGAACACCATGGCAAAACCGCTTGAATCTCTTGACCTGAAACACAGTTGATCTCCCCCAAGCAGGCGAGGGGAGTGAACGGTTAAGAGCAGGTATAGTCAGTTGGTTCGGTGAAAAATTTGGTTTCTTCGCTTCCCCAACTATTGCGAAAACGAAGTGACGCCAGCCATGTGTTGTTTGTAACCCATGTCACCTTTGGTTACAATCCGAGTTTCACTCGGGTCGCGCCAAGCACCGTCGTTTTCAAATGTCATCGGAAAATTGGTATGAGCAAAGATAACAATGCGGATAAGGACCCTTTTTCCTGGATAAGTTCGGCTCGCGGAAAGCTGTCGGAAAAGGGATTGGAGATTTTTGAAACGGTACGCAAGAAGGTCGAAACGACGGGCAAGGATGATATCGAACGATCGCTCAATACGATGCGCGAAAAGATTTTGGAAAAAAGCACCGAAGTTTTTGAACAAGCAAGAAAAAAGGTCGAAGAAATGAATAGCGAAAAAGATGGCAAGAAATCTGCTTCTTGGGCGGATATCATGTATAAAAAATTGAATTTATTGTCATCTGAAGCGCCACCGATAGCAGCGTCGGAACCCGCTTTTGTCTCCAACTCATCACCTTCTTTTGGCCTTTTTTCCAGCGTCAACGAACAGGCGGCGATGCTTCAAAAAACCTGGGGTGCCTTTTACGCTGGCATGTGTGAGATCGAAACTGATCCTGATCGAAAACGCCAGTTCAAGGTGCTCGACCAGAATTTTCGCACCGCACTGGAGAAACTTGCCCAGGAATTGGCATCCCCGGAGTTGCGCATCGCCACCACCGGCACGACCAGCAGCGGTAAGAGTAGCGTTGTTAATCTGCTTGCCGGCGGGTTCATCATGCCGGTCGAAGAACGTGAAATGAGCGCCGGTGTGGTGGCTGTTCGCCACAGTCGTGATGATTCCCGCCGCTTGAAAATTCACAAAACCCTTGGTGCAAAATGGGAATGCGGCGAGTGGCGTGCGCTCGGTGATGCTGACATTAAAAAACGGCTAACCGATACCATGCACGTCTATAACGAATCGCGCGGCGGACCACAAACGATCAGTCCGCCCGAAATCGAATTGGACTATCCGCTCGATTGCTTCAAGTCTGGCGGTCTGTTGAGCGTGGCAGGTCTTCCCGAGAACACCCGTTTCATGCTGATCGATCTACCTGGCTTGCGCAACGTTACCGATGAAGTGAACCGCCAGATTGTCGCTCGCAGCAAGGAATCACTCTGTCTGGTGACCTATAACATGGCCGAAACCGACGAAAACAAACGGCAGGCTCTGGTCGCTGAAGTACTCAGCCAGATCAAAGCAATGGGGGGTTCACCGGCACGGATGCTGTTCGTACTCAACCGCATCGATGTCTTTCGTAAGGATGGCAACTGGGAAAAAGTCGAGGTTGAGGAGAGTGAACGTCGTAAAAAAGAAATCAGCCAAACACTGCGCGAACATTTACCAGAGCATCGCCACGCTATAGAACGGCTGGTGTTTTCGCGGCTGAGTTCCGCACCGGCGCATTATTCCCGGCGTATGGCCAACCCAACTTACCGGATCGAGGCTGTTGATCATCTATTTGATTATTATCGTTTTTTGATTCCAAAAGAAATAAAAAATGATGTTGGTTATCGTCCTTTCGATAAGTGGGAAGATCATGATTTTAAGCGCGTCGGCGAAGCGGTTTGGAACATCAGCTATGGTGCCGAGTTTGCTAAAATTCTACGAAGCCATATCGAAGAGCATTTCCAGACTCTAGTGCTCCCGCCGATGGTAGTGCGTTTTGAAGGTGCCGTGAACGAGGCAATCAGCCAAGCGGTGCGAACCTGTAATAGTGTTTTGAACAGTTCGGAAGAGCGATACACAGTTGCTAAAAAGGAACTTGACGAGACAGATCGGGCGTTGAAAGAGTTTCTTAAGGATGCGCGCAATCAATTATTGGAGCCGCTAAAAAAAAGATTAGCTACTATAAGCGATAATACAGATGAGACTTTGGATTTGTTGGAATGCGTTGTGGAAGACTGGATGAAAGAGCCTATGTTTGAACTTTTGGACGCCAATGCATTGGCTGCGCTGTACACTTGGAAGGATGAAATGTTGAGAAATTCTATTGGTGTTGTGGAAGCGGCTGCGCGATCGCTGATTTTAGGAAACATTGACTTCTCAAAAACATCTGCGGCGACTATGTCTGCTGGATTACAGGACCGCCTCAAGAAAGTGATCAAAAAATTTCAAGAGGACGGCTATGACTCATCTTGTGCAAAAGCTGAGACTGAAGAAGAAAAAATCCATGTTGCGAAATCGGAAAACGAGAAACAGAAAATTCAAAAATTACGAGAAGGAGCTATGATTTTTTCCAATCGATTAGAGGAAATTGTCGAAGAATTAGTCCAAGAACACCTTTATGTCGAAACGGCTCGTGTTCAAGATACATTACAAGCATCACTGCTCCATTGTTATAGCAACTATGTTAATACTGGCCTAAAACAAAAATCTCCAGATTGGAGCTTAAATGTTCCTCGGGTGATTTTGAATAATTTATCGCCACCGGATATCCAGCGACCGAGCTTTAAGAGAAACCTGATCGATAGCAGAATGGAGGAAGAACGTAATCCTTGGAGGCTTTGGTTCACTAAGAGGGATATCGAGATTGCAGTTGTCCCTAGTGGACGTGACTTGGCGACAGAATGGAGTCTAGACATTAAACAACAGATAAATTTATTACTGAAGCCTTTTTCTGATCAACTAGAGCAATATTTACAGGAGTTACAAGAAAAAGTTGATAAGATTCAACATGATGTTTTTCATGATATTGGTTATAAATTAAATAAAGAATATGGACGTCATAGTCAAGATTACGAATTTATCAAGGAGCAGTGGGAACCATTACAACGTCATACAAAAGCGCTTGGTGGCGCTCTACATGAAATGAAGAAAGTGGTGGGAATGTCATGAATAAGAAACAAGAAGGTCATCGAGAGGGAGAGGATTGCGCAAAGGTTACGGGAAATATCGATACTCAAATTAGCGCAACTTGCCCATCTTCAACGGAAGCAGAAAAGCGACCGACAGATAGCCAGCCAGCGATTTCTGCTAATCTAGTTCCATCTGCTTCCATAAAAAATATCGATATAGATTTCGATGTTTCTTATGAAAGATTTTTAGAGTGGAAAGAATTACCTGATGAATTGGAAAAAAACCGTTCCTTATTGAGCGATCCAAAAAAAATTAGAGAGTTAATTTTTAAAAGGCTCGAAAAAAGCATTCAAAAAGAAGATTCAAAAATACAAGAATTTTTGCTATCTTTGAAAGATAGATTGGGTAATGTTTTTTTTCATGGTTTAGCTTTGGGCGTTTACATAGGAATGAAAATTGGGACTCAAATGGAAAGTCCAACTAAATCCAAAAAACCGGAACCGGAAAAATACACTCAGCAACCCGATAAAAATATGGAACTTAATAATCAGTATGGAACTAAAAAAAGTGAAAAAAAATTGGGTCGTGGTCTTATTTCATCGGTTCTTGATCGGATTCCGAATCCTCTTGGAAAAGCTAGAAATGAAAAGCTAACGAAACCCTGTTCTGCTCAATATCTGTTCACTGTACTTCATGCGAAGGATTTAGAAAGCAGTCCACAAGCTCACATAGAGATTCCTCAAACAAGCGTCGAAGACATTGTATCGAAGGCAAGGTTTATGAAAGTTTTTTGTTCTGTCGAAGAAGGGCAGGCGGTTTTTGAAAATCTCAAATTAAGTACAGAACCAATCGATTATAAGCAAGCTATTAATATCGCATTACTAATTGAGGTTTCTGGCACGAAGGATTTGCTTGCAGCGAATAGCTTCCTCTTATTCAGGAGTGAATTAAACCCAGACCCGCAAGCTATGGCTATCGTAAAAGAAATTAAGCGACTTGCATCAATTGAGGGCGTTAGCAATCAATTGCATCGCCTTGTTTAACTAAAATCTCTTATCTGGTAAATCGCTATGGACTGGAAAACTGTTTCAATGATGCAGGCACAGGTTCTGCGCCAAGCACTGGATGTGCGGCGTCATGCACTCGCACTAGGGCAACTATCGCAAGCCCGCCAAGCTGGCGTGACTGAAAAGCAGATACAAGACCTGAAAGACGCGGGGGAGTCGGCTGAAAAACTGATACGCCGCCTGGAAAAAGGCGAGTTTCGGATTGCCGTAGTCGGCATGGAAAAAGCAGGAAAAAGCACTTTCGTCAATGCCTGGCTGGGTTGCGATTTGTTGCCCGCAAAAACCGAGCGTTGCACTTTTACCACGACCCAGCTTTATTCCGTCAGCCAGGATTCCGAACAGCGACTGGAAACCCAGCCTAAAGCGCCCGACGCTTTCGTCGAATACCAAAACGATCTAAAGCAACAGCGCAATAGCGCCGATACCGAAGCCAGCAAGCGGGCTGAGAAAGATCTGACGGTCATCGAAGAGCACTTGGCGACGTTGCGTGAAGTCATCGCCGAAGGCACCCGCACCATTCGTTTTGGGCGACTCGATGAAATTAAAGACGATCTCGATAAATACGTTGCCAACGAACGTTACGCTCATGCCATGCAGGAAGCGCGGCTTTATACCAAGGAATTGGCGGCTGTAGATGGCGTAGTGTTTTTCGACGTACCGGGCCTCGACTCCGGGTTATCCAAACACGTCAAAGACACCAAGGACATTTTGGCCGATTGCGATGCCATTGTCGTGATTCAAAATGGGCGTTTTATCAGTCTGAAAGCGCACGAACAAGATGTCATCAAATACGGCGATGATGGGGATCGCTATCTCAAACTCGCTGACAAGTTGTTCGTATTTTGGGGACAGATCGATCTGAAAGCCTCGCGGGACGTGCTTGATGAAGAGTGGGCAAAACTGCTTAACGAATGGTCGAAATTCGGTATCCCTGAAAAACGCATCGTGTGCGGCTCGGCAGGTGCGCATTTGGTATTGAGCGGCTACCCGATCCGCGAGATCGGCGATGCTACTGAAGTCCAACGTAAAATGCGCCAGTTGACCGGCATTGAGGACGCAGAGGCGTTGAAAAACGCCACCGGCATCGGCGAACTGAAAAGCCGCGTACAGCTTTATCTCGACGAAGAACGGACGGTTTTATTGCAGCAACGCGCCGCCGCAATGGCGCACGATCTGCTTGAACCCGCTGCTGAGATGTATCGCAACGTCAAGCGCCGTTATCCCGAAGACGCCGAACAGGCCATTCGCGTTCAACAGGATCGGCGTAATGTTTTGTTTGAAGAATGGTGGGGTCAGTATTGGTTTATTACCATCAGATCAACAACGAAAAACCGCTTCGATCAGCGCCTAAACGAATTTATCGCCGCCAATCAGCAACCTGGCAACGGCATGGCGTTGCACCGTCGCTATTGTGATCTGGTAAAAACTACGATTGCCGCACTGCCTTCCCGCCAAAGCGCCGAAATCGAAAAAATCTTCGATGGGATTATCCCGATCTTCGATCCGCAAAAAGCGAATATCGAATGGCGTGAGCGTTTATACGGTGAAACGCGAGATGCCGTTAAAACCATCTCGCGACAATTAGCCATCGAATTGCGAAAAGAAGCCAAAGAACTGGTGGCTGATTTTCAGGGACAACTCTGGAACAGCCAGCAAGTCGAAGGCTACTTGATTGATGAGCATTATCTTGAGTCTTTGGAACGTAGCCTGACAACCTTGTTTCTGCGCTTTGCTCGTCCGATTGCTGAATTATTGATTCGTGGCCCACTGGGTAGCGATACGCGTGAACACATTCGCCGCGAAATCGGTCCTGATGTCGAAATTATCGACAACTATTACCAAGGCGACGAACCAGCCCTCAAGCGCGTGGGTCGCTATGCCAATCACGGTCAAACACTGCTCACTAATCCTGAGTTACGCAAAAAAATCCTTGGCGATGCCGCTGGTGTTGCCAAATTCATCCTGAAAAAACATCCCCTGACTGCTGTACTGTTGAAAGTTGGTGAAACAGCAGGCGATGCGGTCATGGCAGCAGCGGCGCGGATTTCGTCCAGCGCGGCTATCGCCAGCAAAAAGCGGGCAGTCGTTGATGAAGTGGAAGCTGATTTGCAGGTACTGGAGCATTATTTGCTGAACGGCGTCTTCGAAGCGGCGGGGCTGATGCAATTCGCTCGGCAAGAATTGGAAAACTTGCGCGATTCCTTTGTCGATAAAAAAGACACTTGGGGCGGCGTGACCCGCAACGAATGGGAAAAAGGCAATCCGTTATTGCTCAAGGAAATGCCGCCCGAACTTCAGCAACAGCGCTTTGATACCGAGGTCAGCGACAAGCTCAAGCAACTCGGCATAGCTCTACGGCAATCCGGGGCAGATCGTTCGTTTGATTCAGGCGTATAAACTGCCGCTTTCAGCTATTGTTCTCAATGATGAAAGTAAACCAATGCGAGTTATTTCCAAAAGACCACTCAGAGATTTTTGGGAACGTCACCCTGAATCAAAACCTATGCTTGAAGAATGGTTCAAGAAAGCGAGCCAAACGGTGTCTATCTCATTTTCGTCATTGCGTCAAACTTTTGGCTCAGCAGATTACGTCGATGGATTTACCATTTTTGACGTTGGCGGAAATCGGTATCGAATTGCTGCGGTTATTCATTACGACAAGCAACGACTTTATATCCGACATGTAATGACTCATGCTGAATATAACCGAAATGACTGGAGGAAACCATGAATGCAATGCTCAATTTTCAGCAACTGATTCCCGTTTGGCAGACACTTCAATCCCTTGCGCCCATCGTCCACATCGACAATGAGGCTGAATACGAACAAATGACCGATTTGCTGAACTGCTTACTCGATAATGTCCGTGATGACCAGCAACATCCGCTCTATTCTTTGGTTTCAATAGTCGGTGATTTAATCGAAACCTACGAACTGGATCGTGAGCCGCTGAATTATTAACGGCGCAGACATAGAGACCGTCCTGGTGGTCAAGAGGCATATTTACTCGTGATTGCAGTGATTGAAGATAGCTGATTTTCTGTACATCACATTTAAATCCGGCCAAAAATTGACAATCAGGTTAGTTTGATGGCGTGTGATTCCAATTCAACAAATGGCGCACCGTAAAACGCGGGGTTGCGCCCTCACCGGATTGGGCACAAAGTAATGCTTCAAACCCAGCGTTCGTCGGCGGTGAATTCAACGATCAGCCATTGATACGATTTCTGGTCGCTAATCGCGGTACTGATTTCCTCACGAATCGCGTCCAGCGTAGTAATGCTGCCGATCTGGAAATCCGGCGGCGTAACGATATAAATTTCGATGAAATAGGCGCGTCCGACCTTGGCGACATAGCTGGTGTACTTGCGGAAACCGTGGCGCACGACCACCGCCTCCATCACCGTGCGTACGACCTGATCCAGTTTAGGCGGCGTAATCAGCAAAATCTCATTCAGCGCCTGGCGAACCGTCTTGATCGGCACCGTGATCAGGTACGAGGTCAACAACGCCAGCACCGCCGGATCGACATAGGGTGCGAAAGGGGCAAAGCGCGTTCCCTCAATCGCCCACGCCAGCGCAAAAGCTACCAGCAAAGCCGTAGCGATCAGAGCGGACATCAGCCAGCTCTGCGTGTCGAGGCGCAGCAGTTCCGAGCGGACCCGCCGATTGGCCCGACGTTCATAGAAATACATGCCAAAGGTGACGACGCACGCGGCGGCGGCGTAGCCCAGCGCCCAATCCAGTTCCAGTTCGCGACCGCCCGCCAGAATACTGCCGACCGCGTTGATGAAGGCATACAAACACAGGAACATCAGCACACTGCCGTTGAACGCCAGCACGATCGGTTCGATATGCCAGTAGCCGTACTGAAAGCGCCGGTCGCCTTCGCGCTGCACCAGCCGCGCCGCAGTCAGCGCCAGCAGCAGCACCAGCGTATCGATGACCGAGAACAGGCCATCGAACACGATGGACTGCGACCCCGACAGCAGGCCGAGCAGAATCCCGGAACTGGCGAACGCCACGGTGATGGCTATCGACCGTTTGAGAACCCGTTGCTCGATCTCAGACGATGTCACGAGTGCTGACTTCCAAAGGTGGAGCATCTTTCGCAGCGTCCGTGGTATCCCCGTCCGCCTTGGGCGGCTTTCCCCCGAACCAGGTGACGTAGAGCGTCGGCAGGAAGATCAGCGTGAGCAGCGACGCCACCAGCAGACCGCCCATGATCGCGTAGGCCATGGAACCCCAGAAGACGGTCGGCGCGATCGGGATCATGCCCAGCACGGTCGATAGGGCGGTCAGCATGATCGGCCGAAAGCGCGAAATACTGGCCTCCACCACTGCATCCCAGACCGCCTTGCCGGCCGCCCGTTCGGCCTCGATCTGGTCGATCAGGATCACCGCGTTTTTCGCGATCATGCCGACCAGCGCCAGGATGCCGAGGATGGCGACGAAGCCGAGCGGCTTGCCGGACGCCAGCAGAGCGGCCACCACGCCGATCAGGCC
>JAIFNF010000082.1 GCA_020047885.1 Gammaproteobacteria bacterium
ACGAAGTGCATATCCGCAAAGCCACTTGGCTATTTCCCCTGTACCTGTTCGCGATCAACTTGTTTGTGCTACCCATTGCGCTGGGCGGGCGGTTGATCTTTGGCGATGGCAGCGTGGATGCGGATACCTTCGTGCTGGCGCTGCCGATGGCCGAACAGATGCCGTTACTGGCGCTGCTGGTGTTCCTGGGCGGCTTGTCCGCGGCAACCAGCATGATCATGTTTGAAACGGTGACGCTGTCGACCATGGTCTGCAATGACCTAGTCATGCCGATCCTGCTGCGTGCTAATCCGCGCTGGCTGGCCGGGAAAGCGGATCTTTCCGGGTTACTGCTCGGCATTCGCCGCGTCGGCATTGCCTTGCTGATCCTGCTCGGGTACCTGTATTTCCGCTTCGTTGGCGAATCCTACGCGCTGGTGACCAGTGGACTGGTGTCTTTCGCCGCCGCCGCCCAGTTTGCTCCACCCATCCTGATCGGCCTGTTCTGGAAACGCGCCAATCGGCGGGGTGCCTTGATCGGCCTGACCAGCGGTTTTGTCGTGTGGGCTTATACCTTGTTTTTGCCGGCGATGGCGCGCTCCGGCTGGATCGGCAGTGATTTTGTCGATGTCGGGCTGTTCGGTTTGGAATGGCTGAAACCCTATGCACTGTTCGGTCTGGAAGGTCTGGATCCCTACATGCATTCAGTGTTCTGGAGCATGTTGGTCAACATCGGCGGTCTGGTGTACGGTTCGTTGCCGGGTCGCCCCGATCCCATTGAACAGGTGCAGGGCAGTCAGTTTGTCGATATCCTCAAGCGGGAACGCCATGACGGTGATTCGCTGTTGTGGCGGGGCGTCGTGGAAACGGCTGACCTGTATGATCTGCTGGCCCGGTTCCTGGGTCCGCAGCGCGCCAGCGAAGCCTTCGACCGCTATGCGACGGATCACGGCGGCTATCCGCTCCAGGCCGATTCCCATTTGATCCATTACACCGAGCGCTTGCTGGCCGGGGCGATTGGCGCGGCTTCGGCTCGGGTGATGATCTCATCGATCGTGATGGGCGAGGTGTTGAGTATCGAGGAGGTGATGACCATCCTCGATGAAAGTACGCAGGTTCTGGAATACAGTCGCCGGCTGGAGCAGAAGTCCCGTGAACTGGAAGCGGCGTCGGCGGAATTGCGCGAGGCGAATAACCGGTTACGCGAACTGGATCGGCTCAAGGACGAATTCATTTCGACGGTTACGCATGAACTGCGCACCCCGCTGACCTCGATCCGCGCCTTTTCGGAAATTCTGCTCTCCAACTCCGCCATGGATGTGGAGCAGCGCAGCAAATTCCTGAGTATCATCGTCAAGGAAAGCGAGCGGCTGACCCGGTTGATCAATCAGGTGCTGGACATGGCCAAGATCGACTCCGGGCGGATCGACTGGCATATTGAAGACCTCGATCTGCGGGCGCTGATTCAGGACGCCATCAATTCGACCAGCCAGTTGTTCCATGACAAAATGGCGATGCTGCGCGAGGAGTTGGGCGATGAACCGGTGATGATTGCCGGCGATCATGACCGGCTGATTCAGGTGATTATCAATCTGCTCTCCAACGCGGTGAAGTTCTGCCCGGAACCCGACGGTGAAGTCACCATTCGTCTCCAGCCCAGTCTGAATTCTTGGCGCATCGAGGTTATTGACAACGGTCCGGGGATTGCTGCTGACCAACACAAGCTGATCTTTGAGAAATTCCACCAGGTGAATGACAGTCACGCCGGCAAACCGAAAGGCACCGGCCTGGGTCTGCCGATCAGTCAGAAGATCGTCGAACACCACGGCGGACGCATCTGGGTGGAAAGCGACGTCGGACAGGGTTCAACGTTTATCGTGGAATTGCCGACGAAACGGTGATGGCGTGTAGCCAATAGCGGCGGGCGCTATCGCGCTATACTTGGCACTGCCATAAACTGAACATTGTGATCCGCAGATGAACGCAGATGAGCGCAGATCAAAACCAGCGAAGACGCTGGGCGACCCTGGCGTCTTGGCGGTTTAAAAGGTCAAGTTATGACGGTGGGCAGTATATCTCGCTACCTCACTACCTCGCTACCTCACGCTCGCCTGGCGTCGGCAAGGATCGGGATGTGCGAGCGACGACATTCAGTTCCTCGGGTCGGCCTGATCCGCTGACGGGCCAGCGGTCGATACGGCCTTGGGCGCGGTTGCCCAGTTGCAGTAACCGGCTACCCAGTCGGTAGTGACCGGCCATGCTGCGTTCGACAAAACCATGTTCGATCAGCGACGCCAAAATGCGGAATGCCGTTGATGGATGCAGGTCGGTCGTGCTGGACAACGTTTTGAGGCTGACCGGTTCATCATGGGCTGCGAGGGTATCCAGCAACCGGGCTGCCCGGGCAATCACTTGAATTGAGGAAGTTGCTTTGACAGCCATTCGGGATCCTGGGCGCAGTTACAGCACTGATGTATCGTGAAATTCAGTACACTATATTGCATTGCAGCATAAAATTCCAGTCTTTAATTTGCCACGACACAGGCCATGAATGAAACCGTACCTTGATCTGTTGCAACGGGTGCTGGCCGATGGCGTTCGCAAAGCGGATCGCACCGGTACCGGCTCCCTCAGTGTATTTGGCGCACAACTGCGGTTCGATTTGCGCACCGGCTTTCCGCTGGTCACAACCAAACAATTGCATCTGCGCTCGATCATCCATGAACTGCTCTGGTTTCTGCGCGGCGATACCAATATCCGGTATCTCCACGAACATGGCGTGACCATTTGGGATGAATGGGCTGATGAGAACGGTGACCTGGGACCCGTTTACGGTCAACAGTGGCGAGCCTGGGTCACGGTCGATGGGCGGTGCATTGATCAGTTGGCGAGCGCGGTGGATCTACTGCGACGTGATCCGGATTCGCGGCGCATTGTGGTCTCGGCCTGGAATGTCGGGGATTTGGAGCGGATGCGCTTGCCACCCTGTCATCTCCTTTTCCAGTTTTATGTGGCCAATGGCGAACTGTCCTGCCAACTTTATCAACGCAGTGCGGATCTCTTTCTGGGCGTGCCGTTCAATATCGCCAGTTATGCGCTGTTGACCCACTTGGTGGCTGAGCAGACCGATCTGGGCGTCGGGGAATTCATCTGGACCGGCGGCGACTGCCATCTGTATCTCAACCATCTGGAGCAGGCGCACTTACAGATCAGCCGTGAACCTTATCCGTTGCCACGCCTGATCTTCCACCATCGCCCGGATTCGCTGTTTGACTATCGGTATGAGGATTTCGCTATCGTCGATTATCAGCGCCACCCAGCGATCAAGGCACCGGTTGCGGTCTAAAAAAGTGAGTCATGGTCATCAAAAAGGCTTGACGATTTTCGCAAACTATGTTGCGATGCAACACAAAATACCGGGTAAGGAGCAATGGACATGAATACGAACCGATTGTTTGAACGCCAGCAGGCCGCCCAGTCGTTGGCCTGGCAATGTGCGTTGCGCGTGAGCGGACTGTTGAATATCGCGGCGCTCAGTTCCGTGCGCAAGGGGCTGGACACCTACCTGCTGTGTTTGCAGCGCGGGGCCGAGTCCGCAAAAACCATCCCGCCCGACGATTCGGCAAAACAATGGATGGTGGTCTGCGTCGATACGGCCAGTGAATGCGTGGAAAAATCCTGGCAAGATTTTCGTAACCAGTTGCAAATCCTGTTACTCACCCAGGACGAGGCGGTGATCTGGATGACCCGGATCGAGCGGACGCTGGTCGACGACCAACCAGCGGTTTGATCAGATTATTCTTCCGGCTCATACCCCAGATTCGGCGCCAGCCATTTTTCTGCTTCCGCCAGCGTCCAGCCCTTGCGTTGGGCATAGTCGGCCACCTGATCCCGATCCAGTCGGCCCACGCCGAAATAGCGGGCTTCGGGATGACTGAAATACCAGCCGCTCACCGCCGCGGTGGGGGTCATGGCGAAACTCTCGGTCAGGTGAATACCCGCCTGGCGATCCACATCCAGTAGTTGCCACAGCAAACCTTTCTCCGTGTGGTCGGGACAGGCCGGATAACCCGGTGCCGGGCGGATGCCCCGGTAACTCTCGGCAACCAGTTCCTCATTACTCAGCGCTTCGTCCGCCGCATACGCCCAGAACTCCTTCCGCACCCGTTCATGCAGGCGCTCGGCCAACGCTTCCGCCAATCGATCCGCCAGGGCTTTCAACAGAATGGCGCGGTAATCATCATGAGCACGCTCGAATGCGGCGACCCGTTCATCAATACCAATGCCCGCCGTTACGGCGAAGGCACCGAGATAATCCGCCTTCCCTGAGTCCACCGGCGCAATCCAGTCCGCTAGGCAGCGATGCGGCTTGCCCTCCGGTTTGGGACCCTGCTGACGAAGATGATGGAGCGTCATCAGCGTCTGGCTACGGGTCTCATCGGTATAGAGCGCGATGTCGTCCTCATTCACCTGATTTGCTGGGAAAAAACCGATGACCGCCCGCGCCGTCAGCCAGCGTTCGGCGATCAGTTGATTCAGCATCGCCTGGGCGTCCGCAAACAATTGCTGGGCGTGTTCACCCTGTTCGGGATCCTCGAAAATCGCCGGATACCGCCCGCGCAATTCCCAAGCCTGGAAAAACGGCGTCCAGTCAATCCGCTCCGCCAGTTCCGCCAATGGGTAGTCATCAAACGCCCGGACGCCCAGGAAGGTTGGTTTGGGCGGAACATAGGCTTCAGTTCCCCCCTTTGCAAAAGGGGGGTTAGGGGGGATTTTGTTAGCACGAGCCTGCGCCAGTGGCAGCAACGGTTCCCGACTGCGGCGATTAGCGTGTTGCTCCCGCTTCTGGACGTAATCGGCCTTGGTTTTGGCGACGTAGTCCGCTTTGGAATCCACGCTGACCAGATGCTGCGCCACGCCCACCGCCCGTGAAGCGTCTTTGACGTACACCACCGGGCCGGGATAGTGCGGGTCGATTTTCACCGCGGTATGCATGACCGATGTGGTGGCACCGCCGATCAGCAGGGGCACGGTGAAACCTTGGCGCTTCATCTCTTTGGCGACATTGACCATCTCATCCAGCGACGGGGTAATCAGCCCGGACAGGCCAATCATGTCGGCCTGATGCTCCAGAGCGGCATCGAGAATCTTCTGTGCGGGCACCATGACGCCCAGGTCGATGACCTCGAAGTTATTGCACTGCAACACCACGCCGACGATATTTTTCCCGATGTCATGCACGTCACCCTTGACCGTGGCCATGATGATTCGGCCATTGGTGCGGCGTGCGCCTTCGGCCTGTTCCGCTTCGATAAACGGAATCAGGTATGCCACCGATTTCTTCATCACTCGCGCCGATTTGACCACCTGGGGCAGGAACATCTTGCCCGCGCCGAACAGGTCGCCGACCACGTTCATGCCATCCATTAACGGCCCTTCAATGACCTGCAAGGGTCGGACGGCCTGCTGACGGGCTTCCTCGGTATCGGCTTCAACAAACTCGTCGATGCCCTTGATCAGGGCATGTTCCAGGCGCTTGGCAACCGGCCAGGCGCGCCAGTCCGCGCCCTCACCCCTAACCCCTCTCCCAGAGGGCGAGGGGGACCCTTCCTTATACTGATCAGCGACTTCCAGTAACCGCTCGGTGGCATCCGGGCGACGGTTGAGAATCACCTCCTCGACCCGCTCCCGCAGATCCAGTGGGATTTCCTCATAAATCGCCAACTGACCGGCATTGACGATGCCCATGTCCATGCCGGCTTGAATGGCGTGATAGAGGAACACCGAGTGAATCGCCTCGCGCACCGGGTTATTGCCCCGGAAGGAGAACGAGACATTGGACACGCCGCCGGAAATCAGCGCATAGGGCAATTCCGCCTTAATGCGCCGGGTGGCGGCGATGAAATCCACTGCGTAGCCGTTGTGTTCTTCAATCCCGGTGGCGATGGCGAAAATGTTGGGATCGAAAATAATATCCTGGGGCGGAAAGCCGACCTGTTCAGTAAGCAATCGGTAAGCGCGCTGGCAAATCGCGAACTTGCGTTCCTCGGTATCGGCCTGGCCCTGTTCATCAAAGGCCATGACCACCGCTGCCGCGCCATAGCCGTGAATCAGCCGCGCCTGGCGCAGAAACTCGGCTTCTCCTTCCTTCATGCTGATGGAATTCACCACCGGCTTGCCCTGGATGCACTTCAAACCGGCTTCCAGAATCTCCCACTTCGACGAGTCGATCATCACCGGCACCCGGCTGATGTCCGGCTCGGCGGCGATCAGATGCAGAAACGTGGTCATCGCCTCCTTCGAGTCGAGCATGCCCTCGTCCATGTTGATGTCGATAATTTGTGCGCCGTTGTCCACCTGCTGGCGGGCGATGTCCAGCGCCGCTGCATAGTCGCCGGCCTTGATCAGGCGCTTGAACACCGCGGAACCGGTGACGTTGGCGCGCTCGCCGACGTTGATAAAGCGGATCGGCGGCCCGACATTGAACGGCTCTAGTCCGGCCAGTCGGCACCGCGGTTCAATCACTGGAATCGGACGCGGCGGCAAGTCTTTCACCGCCTCAGCAATGGCGCGGATATGGGCGGGCGTGGTGCCGCAGCAACCGCCCACAATGTTCAGAAAGCCGCTTTCCACAAATTCCCGCAGCGTGGCAGCCATCTGTTCCGGTGTTTCATCATATTCGCCAAAGGCATTCGGCAAACCGGCGTTGGGATGGGCGGACACCCAGGTGTCGGCGATCCGTGACAGTTCGGCAACATAGGGCCGCAGTTGCCGGGCGCCTAAAGCGCAATTCAGCCCGAATGCCAGCGGGCGAATGTGTGACAGCGCGTTCCAGAACGCTTCGGTGGTCTGCCCGGACAGGGTGCGCCCCGACGCATCAGTGATCGTCCCGGAGATCATCACCGGCAGGCGGATGCCGGAGGTGTCGAAGAATTGCTGAATCGCGAACAGCGCCGCCTTGGCGTTCAGCGTATCGAAGATGGTTTCCACCAACAGAATATCGACGCCGCCTTCCACGAGCGCTTGAGCGGCTTCGGTATAGGCAGTGACCAATTCATCGAAATAGACGTTGCGGAACCCGGGATTATTGACATCCGGCGACAGGCTGGCGGTGCGACTGGTCGGGCCGAGGATCCCGGCGACAAAGCGCGGTCGGTCGGGAGTGCTGTATTGATCGGCTACTTCCCGCGCCAGTCGGGCGGCTTCCCGATTGAGTTCAGGAACCAGGCCCTCCATGCCGTAGTCGTGCATGGAAATCGAGGTCGAGTTGAAGGTGTTGGTTTCGAGAATATCCGCCCCGGCCGCCAGATAGGCCGCGTGAATCTCGCGGATAATGGCCGGCTGGGTCAACGTCAGCAGGTCATTATTGCCCTTGAGATCACTAGGCCAGTCGTGGAACCGCTCGCCCCGGTAATCCGCTTCCTGCAAGCGGTAGCTCTGGATCATCGTCCCCATCGCGCCATCCAGAATCAGGATGCGGCGGGTCAGTAGTTCGGACAGTTCGGCAGTACGGTCAAGGGTCATCGGCGAGGTTCTCGAAAACAGGCATTAATTCAACTGAAAGGCGTCCCGAATCCACTCAACCTGCGGTTCAACGCTGGCTGGCCGTAGAATGGCGACCACGTCGAACCGGCAAGGGAGATCCAGAGTCTGGCGTTGCAGGTAGAATGCAGCGGCAAGCAGTAATTTTTGCTGCTTGGCGGGCGTGACCGATTCGGCGGGGGTGCCGTAATGGCTATAACGGCGACTGCGGACTTCCACGAACACCAAGTAGCCATCATCGCGCATAATCAGATCCAATTCGCCCATGCGGCAACGGAAATTGCGCGTCACCAAGGTCAGCCCCTGCGCTTCCAGGTGACGGAGGGCTAGATCTTCGGCCTTGGCGCCCTGGGCAACGCGGCTGATCAAATCGAGTCTCCGGCAGCTTGAACAGGATGGATAGGGGGACAGGCATCCGCGCATTGTAGGGTTTCGCGGGTTTTCAGTCGAATTCAGGGAGAAATGTTCACTCACCTCCTCGTTCGCCTAACCCCGCACTGCTAACCTCACGTCATCCCAGGAAAACTTACGAGAGGAAATTATGTAACTGGTAGCGCCTAACAATTTTTACCCAAACTATGTTCTTGTCAAAAGTTTAACCTTATTTCCTAATAAAATTAACATATTCAATTTTTTTTTGAAAAAAATTATACTGAATCAGTGCCCAGGACCCCGCAACCCCCGCAGAATCTTCGCGCCTTGGAGGTCAGACCACCGCGCCCGGCCCAGCACCCGATGATATTTCTCAAACTGTTGTGCTCTCCCCAAGCCCATCACATGCAGGACCGACGCGACCGTGTGCGGTCCTCGACACAGCAGCACTGCCCCCCTCCACAGCACCTGTATGTGGCACGACACCGGTTGCGTGAAGAGCACAGCAAACGGTGCCCAAACCGCTATAATAGCTTCAGGCAGGGGCATCATCATCAGGGTACTCTCCTCATGGGTTTGGTCACCCGCAAAGGATACCTCATGGGCATCCTCTGCCGACCTCCTCCTCGCGTCAAAACGTCAAAATGGCCAAAGTCGAGTTAGACAGACTATGAAAGATATGTTTTCACCCCTGAAACAGTCTGCTACACTTGGCGATTGTCGTGGGTGACAAAACTGAGCGAGTATTCCAAATCGTGTTTCAAATTCTAAATTCTACTAAATGAGGATAAAAAAATGGTAGCTTTAAGCGTGTCAGCAGGTGTATCTGGAACTGTTTCAGGGACCGAAAAAAATCTGAGCAGCCGTGATTTTTTTTTACAACAAGGCGCGCAGCTAATACAGGGAGAATTAGAAGATCAGTCTAATCTTGCTATACAGTTGCAACAGGAAGTTGAATTACGAAATGTCGATTTGCTCAGTACGAGCATCATTGCTAATAAAGATATTCACAAAACGGTTAAGGGAAAAATTCAGGAGTACTCACAAAATATTCAAAAAATATTATTCGCTACTGCTCATTTTATTGAAAAAGAAAAATTCGCAACAGTTGATGAAGCGGTTAAAAACATCAGCTTATCAAAATTTGATAAAAATCGATTGGAGGGTCTTGTTAATGCTCAAAAAAACCTGAGCTTTTCTTACAGTACATTGTCAGCGGTTATTGAAATATTCAAAATAGCTAACAAAAATATACTTGATGAAATTGCTCAATCTGGTTTTGCTGATACAGTCGATAAACGTTTGAATAAAACTAATCTTTACCTAAAAAATGCAATTATCGTTTATGAATTAACTAATTTTACTGTAAACTATTTATCAGCCTTCCAGTTGAATGGAATAGATGATATTAAAGCTATTCAAAAGCAAGTTTATCAGGAGATGGAAAAATTGCATTTAGATGATGAACAAATGAAGAAAAGAACTACTAATGTCAGTGAAGCTGTGCGCAATATAACACTTCAGGATATAGAACAGAGAGCTATGATGAGTAAAAAAATAAAAGAAAAATGGGAGGGTATGCTCAGTCAAATTGAAGGACAATTAGAGGGTGTTAATAAAGCAAGAGGCTTTGTTGAAGACTTGAAAATGATTAGGGATAACACAAAAAATAGAATCGATATATTGAATATAACTGCTACGACAGCGCTAGTAGAAAATTCGATTAACGCTATCAGCGAATTGGCCTCTAATATGCAAGTTTGGGCTTTGCCACCGTTAGATGAAAAAGCAGCTTGCGAATTATTAGGAGTACAAATGTGACCATAATATTTCATCATGCAATACTATTGCTTGGTATAACCATCCAACAACCCATCAGCTAACGTGGTGGGTTGTTTTTTACTCCATAAAGCAGCAATTCTTGGTTCTTTATCCATAATAACGATTTATAAAGGTAAATTTTTTAAATGCCTTTCAATCTTCGAGAAAAGATTATAAAGCAAGAGACCGAGAATCCTTGGTTTAACACCTTATTGAGTGTAAATAAGTGATTAATTTAATTGAAAAATTTTTTGGATTAGAAACAGAAAAAAACTCACCTGTCAAAGTGGAAATTGACAAAAAAGACGCAGATTCGTTAAAAAAGGTTTTCTTGCAAGCTGGAGAAGTACTAATTGGTACTGGTAAAAATAATAGCAGTTATGCAAAAAATATGAAGTTAGTTCCTGAAACAAGCCTGTTTGAAAGATTGAAAGATCTGAAAACCACAAGTTCTATAAGTGAACAAGAGTCGAAAAATAGCACACAAATCAGAAAAATTGAAAATATTGAAAAAACTAATGAACAAGGTACTTTATCTGACACTGATCAAGACAGTCTTGAAATTTATCGAAATAAAACTCAAGAAAATTTCAATAGTGCATTAAAATATAAAAGTATTCTACGAGGCCAAAGACTGAAACTAGCAGAAGTAGTTGCCGATAGTAGTAAATTTGAAATAGTTTCTAATATTACCGGTACA
>JAIFNF010000099.1 GCA_020047885.1 Gammaproteobacteria bacterium
AACGGGGTGTAGTTGATCATGATGTCTTCTTCCTTGACCCCCTTGGCCTTGAGATAGGCTTCCAGAATCTTGTTGGTGGTGCGCGGATAGACGTAGTCGGTCCCCGCCAGCACCCAGCGCTGCACCTTCAAATCCTTCATCAGATAGTCCACTGCCGGAATCGCCTGCTGATTCGGCGCAGCTCCGGTGTAGAACACATTCTTGGAAGACTCTTCGCCTTCGTATTGCACCGGGTAGAACAGAATGCCATTCAGTTCTTCAAACACCGGCAATACGGACTTGCGGGACACCGAGGTCCAGCAGCCGAAGACCACATCAACCTTCTCTTTTTGCAATAATTCGCGGGCTTTCTCAGCGAACAACGGCCAGTTTGAGGCTGGATCGACGACCACGGCTTCAAGCTTTTTACCGAGCAGACCGCCCTTCTTATTCTGCTCCTCGACTAGCATCAGCACCGTGTCTTTCAGGGTAGTTTCGCTGATGGCCATGGTGCCGGACAGCGAATGCAGAACGCCGACCTTGATCGTGTCGGCGGCGTAGGCCAGCGTGGTTCCCAGCGTCAATGCGCCAGCAACCAGCCAGTGGCGAAAATTGGGCATGGCATTTCTCATAGGCTTCCCCTGGAATCGTGGTTAAAGGTTCGCTGGATGCGAATCCGCCAAGGGACATTATCAAGAGTCATGCCATCTGCTTAATATCAATCAATATCAGTCTATTAAATAAATTCTGCACCATCAGTGTCAAGGGTCACGACTTATAATGGTGCAAAGCCCTTCGCACTCGCGCTGACGAACTGTTGGACTCGTTCCAAACCGCCGACTCACAACATCCCGCGTTCAATAATAAAATCAATCACTGGCTCCAATCCCAGCCGGGTTTTCAGGTTGGTGAACACAAAGGGCCGGTCGCCGCGCATTTTTCGTGCATCGCGCTCCATAATTTCCAGCGACGCCCCAACATAGGGCGCAAGGTCGATTTTATTGATGACCAGCAAATCCGAGCGGGTGATGCCGGGGCCACCTTTGCGGGGAATCTTGTCGCCCGCTGCCACGTCGATCACATAGATCGTCAGATCCGACAACTCCGGGCTGAAGGTCGCGCTGAGGTTGTCGCCCCCGGACTCCACCAACACCAGATTCAGATCGGGAAAGCGCTCGCACAATTGCGCCACTGCCGCCAGATTCATGGAAGCATCTTCCCGAATTGCGGTATGCGGGCAACCGCCGGTTTCCACGCCGATGATCCGCTCCGGCTCCAGCGCCTGGGCGCGGGTCAGGAACTGGGCGTCTTCGTAGGTGTAGATGTCATTGGTGACGACGGCGATTTGATAGCGGTCGCGTAACGCCTTGCACAAAGCTTCGACCAGCGCGGTTTTGCCGGAGCCAACCGGCCCGCCCACGCCAACGCGCAGAGGTTGTGAGTTCATAAGTGGAAACCTGTTAGTGTGTTTTCACGACCGAAACAGCCGCGAATATTGTGTCTCATGCAGCGCCCCGGCTAATGCCAACCCTGGCGCAGCCGCCCCAATCTCTTCTTCCGGCAGCATCAATCCTTCCTGCACCGCACCGACCAGCACCGGCCCCGCCGCTACTAACAACCGCTGACTGGCGGTCTGCCCGAGTGGAATCAGCCGGGTCGCGGCCGCCACCTGATTTTCCACCCACGCCCACGCGTAACCTGCTGCCGCATCCGGTAACGTAATCGCCCACCGCGCCGCCGCCAGACTGAACAGTGTTGCAAAGCACACTCGTTGAGTATTCCGCCACGACGCAGCTTCCACAATGCCCAAATCGGTCAGCAACCGAGCCAGCGCCGCACCGAGATGCTGATCCTCCCGCTGCAATTCCGCCGCCTCGCGGGAAGCATATAACCGGGCGTTCCAGCGGCGAATGTCCACTTCATCCCCGGCCTGCCATGCGGCATACAGTCGGGCGAATACCGGCACATCCAACCGCCGCAGACTGTGGTTGAGCAGACCGAGAATCCAGTCGCCAGCGCTGGCTTCATCCCGCACCCAAGCCCGCTCCACCGCGTATTCCAGACCTTGCGAATAGGCGTAAGCCCCGACTGGCAGAGCCGGACTGCAAAGCTGCAACAAGCGGAGCAAGGCCAGCGAGATGCCCCGTTCCTCTTGTGGGGGAAGCGCTGGGGGTGTGGGATGCGACACGTTACGGATGGTCGTGGTGAGGGTGATGGGCGTTCGAATCACCCTGTGCGCCGGCTTCCGGTTCAAACAGCGCCTGCTCGCTGATCACCGCCAATCCCAGTTCCCGAACCAGCCGGTCCAGCACATGATCATGGAGATAACGCAGCCAGCCGGGACCGACCTGCAACGGAACATGGCGATTGCCGAGATGGTAGGCTGCACGCGCTAATAACAATGGATCATCGGTTCGGGCGGTCGATACGCTTTCCAGAGCTGCCTGGACTTCAACGACCAAACCGGTCATAGTGCGCAATAAATCCCCATGACGCAACACCGTACCGCGTGGCAGGATCAAGCCCACATCCATGCCGTTGTCCAACCGGGTGCGTAACCGGCTCTTCTGCCGCTGTTCAAACGGCAGAGTCAGCGTCATTTCCGCCGGCAACGTCTCGCTTAGACGTTCAACAATCGTCAATTCCACGACTTCACCCACACCCTCACCCCCCAAGCCCCTCTCCCGCAAGCAGACGATGGGCGTTTCAGAACAAAAAATACCGTTGCGCCAGGGGCAACACCGAGGCCGGTTCACAGGTCAGCAACACCCCGTCCGCCCGCACTTCATAGGTCTGCGGATCAACGTCAATCACCGGCTGGTAATCGTTATGAATCAAATTCCGCTTACCGATGGCGCGGGTTTGACAGACCGCTGCCAGCATCCGGCGCAAGCCCAGCGCGTCCAGTGACCCACTGTTCAGCGCTGCCTTAGAGACGAAGGTCAGGGAGGTCGCTGCCAACGCCCCGCCAAATGCCCCGAACATCGGCCGGTAATGCACCGGCTGTGGCGTGGGAATTGACGCATTAGGGTCGCCCATGGGCGCAGCGACGATCATGCCGCCCTTGATGATCAGCGACGGTTTCGCCCCAAAAAAGGCCGGTCGCCACAGCACAATGTCCGCCAGCTTGCCCACCTCCAGCGAACCGACCAGATGGCTGATGCCATGGGTAATCGCCGGATTGATGGTGTACTTGGCGATGTAGCGCTTGACCCGGAAATTGTCAGCGCGCTCATCTCCCCCCTCGCCATTCATGGAGAGGGGGGCCGGGGGGGTGAGGTGTCCCCGCTGCACCTTCATCTTGTGTGCGGTTTGCCAGGTGCGGGTAATCACCTCGCCGACCCGACCCATTGCCTGGGAATCGGAGGAAATCATCGAAAACGCGCCCAGATCATGCAGGATGTCCTCGGCGGCGATGGTTTCCCGGCGAATCCGTGAATCCGCAAACGCCACATCTTCGGGAATGCCGGGATCGAGATGGTGGCAAACCATCAGCATATCCAGATGCTCATCGACCGTATTGACGGTGTAGGGCCGGGTGGGATTGGTGGACGACGGCAGCACATTCGGTTCGCCACAGGCGCGAATAATATCCGGGGCATGACCGCCGCCCGCGCCTTCGGTGTGGTAGGTGTGAATCGCCCGACCCTTGAACGCCGCCAGCGTATCCTCGACAAAGCCGGACTCGTTCAGCGTATCGGTATGAATCGCCACCTGCACGTCATAGCGTTCCGCCACCGCCAGACAATTATCTATCGCGGCGGGCGTCGTCCCCCAGTCCTCATGCAGCTTCAACCCCATCGCCCCGGCGTTCAACTGCTCTTCCAGCGACCCCGGATGACTGGCGTTGCCCTTGCCCAGGAAACCGAGATTGACCGGCAACCCTTCCGCCGCCTGCAACATGCGCCGCAGATGCCACGGACCCGGCGTACAGGTCGTCGCGTTCGTGCCGGTGGCCGGGCCGGTGCCGCCGCCGAGCATCGTGGTCACGCCGGACATTAGCGCTTCCTCGACCTGCTGCGGACAGATGAAATGGATATGGCTGTCGATGCCGCCCGCCGTGGCAATCAGTCCTTCGCCAGCAATCGCCTCGGTGCCGGGACCGATAATAATCGTGACGCCCGGCTGCACATCGGGATTACCGGCCTTGCCAATCCCGCATATACGCCCGTCCTTGATGCCAATATCGGCCTTGACGATGCCCCAATGGTCTACAATCAGGGCATTGGTAATCACCGTATCCACCGCACCACCCGCCTGGGAACGCTGCGACTGACCCATCCCGTCGCGAATCACCTTACCGCCGCCGAATTTGACCTCTTCGCCGTAAATGGCGTGGTCGCGTTCAACTTCAATCCACAATTCGGTATCGCCCAACCGCACCCGGTCGCCCACCGTGGGGCCGTACATTTCCGCATAAGCGTGGCGGTCAATGCGGCTCATGGCTGTTTCTCCAGTGGTCCCATGACTTCAGCGCGGAAGCCGTGAACATGCCGGGCACCGGCATAATCCACCAGTTCGATCTCGCGTTCCTGGCCCGGCTCGAAGCGGACTGCCGTACCGGCGGGAATGTCCAGCCGGGTCCCTCGCGCTAATCCTCGGTCAAAGCGCAACGCGGGATTGGTTTCGGCAAAGTGGTAATGCGAACCGACCTGAATCGGCCGGTCACCGGTATTCGCCACGGTCAGCCGCGTCAAGCGACGACCAACATTGAGTTCAAGCTCGCCATCGGCAGCAATCATTTCACCGGGAATCATGGAGTTCTCCTCAGAGAATGGGTTGATGAACCGTGACCAGCTTGGTGCCGTCCGGGAAAGTGGCCTCAATCTGCACCTCGGGAATCATCTCCGGGATGCCGTCCATCACGTCCTCGCGGGTCAGCAGTGTGCGGCCATAACCCATCAGGTCAGCGACGCTCCGCCCTTCCCGTGCGCCTTCCAGCAACGCACAGGACAGATAGGCGACCGCTTCCGGGTAGTTGAGTTTCAGGCCCTTGGCCTTGCGCCGTTCGGCCAGCAGGCCAGCAGTGAACAGCAACAGCTTGTCTTTTTCACGGGGCGTCAGCTCCATGGGGTTCCTCGCAGAATGTCAGGTATTCCAAAAACGGGAGGGACAGGGCGGGCGGTTGAGCATCACAGGTCTCAGCAAACTCCACGCCAGAATAAAAAAGCGTCGGGCGCGGGCGGCTGAAGGACCGAGGTAGCGCCCGATGAGAACGCCATCGATAGCCGTCACCGCGACCATTTCATCGCCACCGACCGTCAGCGCGTTCCACTGTTCACGCACGGCGTCAACCATTCCCGGCAATACGGGCGCTCCCAATAATGTAGCGGTCACCGGTTGACCCTGCAAACCCCAGGCGGCATTTAATAACGGATCGCCGCCGATCAAGCGCCCGGTTTCCAGATAGAGCGGCTCGCCATCGCGCCAGAGTTCCAGCGTTTGCCGACATTCGCCCACCGTAAACTTTTCCCCCGCCGCCGGTCGCCCCAGACACAGGATTTCCCAACCCAGCACACGGGCGTCGCCCTGTAGCTCGATGCACGTCAGCGACTGGAGACGAGCACCGTTATAGATAATATTTTCCTGGGGCAACCATTCCAGCACCGCGCCGCGCTGCGATAGAACTTGCCCGCCGCAGGCGTCGTTAGCAGGGCATGAGCACCCGGATCAAGCTGGGCGTCGAGGCGCAATTCGTCGCCGCCGACCACCCCGCCGGGCGGATGGAGAATGGCGATATGGCAGACCGCTTCTCCCTCGGGATAGAACGGCCGCTGCACCTGAAGCGGGCCTTGATGGGTACATTGCCTTAAAACGGTGCGCTGCTGGCGACGTTGAAAGCCGAGCTGTAAGTGTGCCTGCCAACCGGTTGCGGGCATCGCCTGATCTACGGTCATTGGGAAAATCCGCTTCTGCTTCTCAATAGTTCGGACAGTTTTTGAGGGGGATGGCGTCATGTTCGGATAAGGTGAGGTTGAGAATTCACACCGAATCTGAGGGAAGCACCCATGCCGCTGTTAGAAAGTGTACTGTTGAAAATGCCCTTTAGCCAACCGTTCCGGGCTTTTCTGAACGAGTTGTTAGTCCTGTTACGATCGTTCTGGGGCGGGCGACGTTTCACAATCTAAGCCGTTACAGCGCTTATGTAGAGAAAACCTTTAGCCGGTGGTTTCGGCGGAAGGTCGATTGGGCCGGGAGTCACTCAGACTACAGATTGAGAGCCGGATCGCTTGAAAGTCAAACATCGTGTAACATCCATTGTCTCATTGCAGTGCGCCCAAATTTCAGGAGAACTTGCTATGGACTACCATGATTCGATTATCCTGCGTAGCGGCCTGACCATGAGTGGCATTGTTCTGTTGGCGCTGTTGAGTATGATCAGTTCGATGTTCATCGCCGAATCCAGCAAGGGCGACGCGGCGGCGATTAATCGAGCCGGTTCCCTGCGCATGCAGTCCTACCGTATCGCCACTCGCCTGCAATATCCCACCGGCAGCAACAGTACCGATCATGCACGGATCGTGACTGAGGAAGTCCGTGCATTTGAGCGACGCCTGAAGGAGCTTTGGCAAACCGGCGCGATCGCATTGACAGCAGACGATCCGCGTCACCAAACGCTTAAGACCATCGAAACCTTCTGGCAAGAAACCTTGCGGCTGATTCTGGAAACCTCGGTGGCAGGTGCGTCGCCGCCCGCAGCCTACTTGCGGGAGGTGGATGATTTTGTGGTTAAACTCGACGCCTTCGTAAAGCTACTTGAACAGGATACCGAAGCGAAAATTCTCCTGCTACGCTTAGTACAGGGTCTGGCCTTGTTCATGACCCTGGTATTGGTCTCTGCTGCAATGTATCAGTTGCACAGTAGAGTGGTCACACCGCTATGTGATTTGGTAGATCTGGCGCATCGGGCACGGCGCGGCGACCTGTCGGTGCGGGCGCAGCATGTCGGCAACGATGAACTGGGTGTGCTGGGTCAGGCGTTTAATCTGATGGCAGCGGATTTATCGACCTTGTACGCGAACCTCGAAGCGCGGGTCGAAGCGCAAACCCAAGCGCTGCGGGTCAGCAACCACTCGCTGGAGCTGCTGTACCACACCACCCGCCGTTTGGGTGAATCGGCGCTGGACGACGCCACCTATCACGCGCTACTGGCGGAGATTGAGAAACTGACCGGCTTCGGTTCGGTTCGCTTGTGCCTGATTGATCCTGTGGCGCGCCAGGCGACCCGCGTGTTTATCACCGGCTCCTATTCTGCAAAGATCCCGCCTTTCTGCCAGCGTCCCTACTGTGAATCCTGTCTGGGCGATGGCGCGACCCATCCGCTGGCCGCCGATCACGCGACGTTTTCCATTCCCATCCGGGATCAGCAACAGCATTTTGGAGTGTTGATTGTCCGCAATCCGGGACTGGATTCGGTCGCCGCTTGGCAATTGCCGTTGCTGGAAGCGGTCGCGCGGCATATCGCCACTACCCTGCAAGCCAACCAGCAAGTTGAACATCGCCGTCGGCTGGCGCTATTTGAAGAGCGCAACGCCATGGCGCGCGATCTGCACGACTCACTGGCGCAAGCGTTGTCCTACCTGAAAATTCAGGTCGCCCGTCTGTATGGATCGGCGAACAGTGCTGAGTTGACTCCGGAAACCCGCGACATCATTGCGGAACTGCGCCAGGGTCTGAACGACGCCTATCGGCAGCTCCGCGAACTGATCACCACCTTCCGCCTGAAGATGGAGCATCCGCGTCTGGAAGAGAATGTGCGTGAGGTTGCGTGCGCGTTCAGTCGCCGGAGCGGATTGCCGGTTGAACTGGATCAGGTGGGTTGGACCTGCACACTGAATCCTAACGAGCAAATTCATGTGTTGCAGATTATTCGCGAGGCTTTGAACAACGCGATCAAGCACGCCCGCGCCGGTCAGGTGCGGATTCGACTCGATGGTGCCGACCGGGGTCAGGCGGTCATCGAAATTACCGATGACGGCACAGGGTTACTGGATAGCACCGAACGGGACGATCATTTTGGCCTTGCCATCATGCGTGAGCGCGCTAAATGCCTGGGCGGTACACTCGACATTGAATCCCGACTGGGTCAGGGTGCACGGGTGCGGCTATGCTTCCAGCCAGCCGGCAAAGCCTCCTGCCCAACCGCGTCGCACATGGAAATTCATCATGCCTGAGGACATCCAAACCATTTTGGTCATTGACGACCATCCTCTGATGCGCAAGGGGATTGTGCAATTGATCGCCATGGAGGCTTCATTGCGACTGGTCGGGGAAGCCGGCGATGGTCAGCGTGGCCTGGAGTTGGCGCTGCGGGAACGACCTGATCTGATTCTGCTCGATTTAAATATGCGCGGATGGAATGGCCTGGAGACGCTCAATGCGCTCAAAGGCGCTGATTTGGACAGCCGGGTGATCATTCTCACCGTTTCCGACAGCGAGGAGGATGTGGCAAATGCGCTGCGAATGGGCGCTGATGGCTATCTGCTCAAGGACATGGAACCGGAGGAAGTGCTGCACAGCCTGAAAACCGCCGCCCAGGGTCAGATTGCCCTCGGCGAACGGGTAGCGGCGATTCTGGCGGACGTCCTGCGCCATGAGCACCAGCCTAAAGCGCTGGACGGTCTACGACTGACCGACCGGGAACGGGAAATTGTGACCCTGATTGCCGCGGGTTACAGCAACAAGCTCATTGCTCGCCGATTGAAGATTACCGAAGGAACTGTAAAGGTGCATGTGAAGCATTTGCTGCAAAAATTAAATCTCAATTCACGGGTTGAAGCCGCAGTCTGGGCTGTTCGGCATGAGATGAAGCCGGGCTGAGCTGCGATGAATATGCTCGGCGTCAGCGGCTGGAGCGGTTGCGGTAAAACCACCCTAATGGTGGCTCTGATTCCCCGGTTGCAGGCGCGAGGGTTAACCGTGTCCACCCTCAAGCACGTGCACCATAATGTTGATCTGGATACGCCGGGCAAGGATACCCAGCGTCATCGTGCCGCCGGTGCCCATGAGGTGATTCTGGCCACCGGCCGACGTTGGGCGTTGCTGCATGAGCTGCGCCAAGAACCGGAGCCGTCGCTGAATGAATTGGTGGCGCACTTGCAACCGGTGGATCTGGTGCTGGTGGAAGGCTGGAAAACCAGCGTGTATCCCAAGCTCGAAATCTGGCGACCCAGCGCAGTGGATAAGCCGCCGCGCTTCCCAGTGGATCGCACGATCATCGCGGTCGTTAGCGAATCGATCTTTGAGCCAGCGCCCTATGGTCGTCCGGATTTGCCGGTTTTCTTACTGACCGATCTGGAGGGCATCGCTGATTTTGTTGCCCAGCGTGTAGCGTGTAGTCCATGACTTATCCTCACTGAAGCTTGACGGAAGTGTATAAACGCCGGTCGAGTTCCCGACCCTGCGAGAAACGGGCTGAGGCATTTCATACTAACCAAATCTCAACCACCGGTATGGCTCATGTGGCGCAGGATGATCGGCTGGCTGCCGAGTTGGAACTCATGGCCGTGCGGCTTGATCGCCATGGCTGCAACCATCGCCTGTTTCAGTCGCTCATGGTTGCCGGGGTGGGCGCGCAGGACATGACGTAAATCCACGGAATGTTCCTGTCCCAGACATAGCAATAACCGGCCTTCAGGCGATACCCGCACCCGGTTGCAATCGCCGCAGAAATTGTGACTGTGCGGCGAGATGAAGCCAATGCGCGTCGCACTGCCGGGAATGCGGTAATAGCGCGACGGGCCGCCGGTGCTTTCGGTCGAGGAAATCAGGGTAAAGGTTTGAGCCAGATCGGCGCGGATGGCGTCGCTGGAATAATGGGTCTCGGCGCGATCATGATCGCCGATGAGGCCCAGCGGCATTTCTTCGATATAACTGATGTCTAATCCGTTTTCGACCGCGAAACGCGCTAGGTCGGTGACCTCATCATGATTGCGGCCTTTCAGGATCACGGTGTTCAGTTTGAGTCGCTGAAAGCCGACCGTCTGAGCCGCCCGAATACCGCGCAACACGGTTTCCAGTTCGCCCACCCGGGTGATGCGCCGGAAGCGTTCCGGATCCAAACTGTCCAGACTGATGTTAATTCGCGCCACGCCGGCGGCTTGCAGGTCGGCGGCGTAACGCTCCAGTTGTGAGCCATTCGTGGTCAATACCAATTCTGCCAACCCGTGTGTGCGCAACCGGCCGAGTTCCTGGAACAGCCACAACACATTCTGGCGCACCAAGGGTTCACCGCCGGTGATGCGTATTTTACGCACCCCCAGATCCACGAACGCCCGACCCAGGGTCGCCAACTCCTCCAGCGTCAGTACCCGGGCGCGCGGCAGAAAGGTCATCTGCTCGCTCATGCAGTAGAGACAGCGAAAGTCGCAGCGGTCGGTCACCGAGAACCGGACATAGTTGACTCGGCGACCGAAGCGGTCGACCAGTGGCGTTGGGGCTGGAGGCAGGGGCATCGTGGATCTCAGCGTTGCCGCACCACTTGATAGGCGCGTACTGGATAGGTTACCGGTGCGCTCCAGATATGCACCAGGCGGCTGAACGGGAACACCAGAAACACGGTCATGCCCAGCACCATGTGCAGTTTGAACAGGAAACCAATCGGCGTAATCGCCTCAACCGCTTCTACGGGATCGAAGGTCACGACATTCCGCGCCCACTGCATCAATAACATCATATTCCCGCCGTCCAGGTGCATCAACGAGACTGGCACGGTCAGCAGGCCGAGAATCAACTGCACATACAGCAGCAGCAGAATGAAGATGTCCATTTTGGTACTGGTCGCCCGTACCCGTGGATCGGTCAACCGCCGCTTAACCAGCAGGGTCAATCCGACAAAGCACATCACGCCGAAGATCGTACCGGCCACGACCGCCAGCACTTGCTTGGCGCTAGCGGAAATGCCCAGCGCGTGCAAAATTTCCGGCGGCGTCAACATGCCAAAGAGGTGGCCAAAGAACAGCAGGATGATGCCCACATGGAACAGATTACTGGCCAGCCGCATGTCCTTCTTGTTCAAAATCTGACTGGAATGCGCTTTCCAAGTGAACTGGTCACGGTCAAACCGCACCAGACTGCCGACCAGGAACACGGTGCCGGCCAGGTAGGGATAGACGCCAAAAAACAGAGTATCCAGGTAACTCATGATCGTTTGCCTCGCATGATCGAAAACTGCCCTCACCCCCGACCCATCTCCCGCCTGCGGGAGATGGGAGGTTATTACCGGGAATAAGCGGGCGCGGGTGAAGGTGAAGACGGGGGAACCCATTGCATCGGTTGCGGTGCGCCCGGCATGGGGCGGTTTATGCCGCAACCGTCCTGATTCCCGAGAAACGTCACGGCCTCCTCTTCCCAAATCTGGTCCATATTGACCACGGTCTGATCCGGTCCCTCATTAGCGACCTGGCGGCGAATATCCGCAATATCTGCCGGTTCACCGACCAGTGCGGAGAGCGCTTCGAACACCACGTGATAATCACTGCCGCGCTCGGTCAGGCGGACACCCAGTAAGGCGATGACGTGCATGGCGTCCGCCAGCAATTCCACCGCCTCCTCTGGTGGTCGTTGCGCCAGATATTCCAGAAACAGCGGGAGGTAGTCCGGCAATTCACGGGCATTCAGCTCGAAACCGTGCTGCCGATAGACCTCCAGCAGATCGACCATCGCCTGGCCGCGATCCCGCGATTCGCCGTGCAGATGTTCAAACAGATGCAGCGACAGCGCCCGCCCCCGGTCAAACAGCCGGATATACCGCTCCTGCAATTCCATCACATCGGTTTGCGCCATTTGCCGCATCAGCGTCCGCAACGCCTGGCGCTCCCGTTCTGGCAACAGGCGCTCCTGCTCCAGCGCATCCGCCATTTCACCCAACGCCGCTTGCATCTCTGGTTGCGGATAGCACAGCAGCGCCGACAGCACTTTCAGGGTTTTCATTCGGCTTTCTCCACCCGAATCGGGTCAGCCCGGCGCACGGTGATCTTCTTGCCGCCGAACAGATTGGTTTTATCGGTTCCCGGCGAACAGCCATTGCCGAAGCTGAACCCGCAACCGCCGCGTTCGCCAAAGGCGTCGTAGGTGGCTGAGGCGTATTCCCGGTGACTGGTCGGAATCACGAAGCGATCTTCGTAGTTCGCAATCGCCAGATAGCGGTACATGGACTCCACCTGATCAAGGCGCAGATTGACGGCTTTCAACACATCGTCGCGGATTTCGCCATCGACGGTCTTGGCGCGCATATAGGCACGCATCGCCAGCATCCGCTCCAGCGCCAGCTTGACCGGCTTTTCATCGCCCGCCGTCAGCAGATTGGCCAAATACTTCAAGGGAATCCGCAGGGAACCGACATCCGGGATGATGCCATTCATACCGATTTGACCGGCCTCAGCGCGAGACTGAATCGGCGACAACGCCGGCACATACCAGACCATCGGCAGCGTCCGATACTCGGGATGCAATGGGAACGCGATCTTCCAGTCAATCGCCATCTTGTACACCGGCGATTTCTGCGCCGACTCCAGCCAGGCGTCGGGAATGCCGACTTTACGCGCCTCGGCCTGCACCACCGGATTGAACGGATCCAGGAAAATATCCAGTTGCGCCTGATACAGACCTTGCTCATCGACGACGCTGGCGGCGGCTTCGATCTTGTCGGCGTCGTACAGCAACACGCCGAGATAGCGGATACGGCCGACGCAGGTTTCCGAACACACCGTCGGCTGACCCGATTCAATACGCGGGTAGCAGAAGATGCACTTCTCGGACTTGCCGGTATTCCAGTTGTAGTAAATCTTTTTGTACGGACAACCGGAGACGCACATCCGCCAACCCCGGCACTTGTCTTGATCAATCAACACAATGCCGTCTTCCTCGCGCTTGTAAATCGCGCCCGATGGACACGAAGCCACACACGCCGGGTTCAGGCAGTGTTCGCACAGGCGCGGCAGATACATCATGAAGCTGTTTTCAAACTCGCCATACATCTCCTTCTGGATGCCCTCAAAGTTATAATCCTTGGAGCGCTTGGCGAATTCGGTGCCGAGAATTTCCTCCCAGTTCGGCCCGCCCACGATTTTCTGCATCCGCTCACCACTGATCGCGGAACGGGGTCGAGCGACCGGCATCGCCTTGGATTCCGGCGCATTCTGTAAATGCGCGTAGTCGTAATCCCACGGCTCGTAATAGTCATCAATGGCGGGCAGGTCGGGATTGGCGAAGATATTCGCCAGAATCCGCCACTTGCTGCCCTGCTTCGGCTCGATTTTACCGTCCTTGCGGCGTTTCCAACCACCATTCCACTGCTCCTGATTCTCCCAGTCCTTGGGATAGCCAATGCCGGGCTTGGTCTCGACATTGTTGAACCAGGCGTATTCCATCCCATCTCGGGAAGTCCAGACATTCTTGCAGGTCACGGAACAGGTGTGGCAACCAATGCACTTGTCCAGGTTCAAGACCATCGCAATTTGTGCGCGTACTTTCATCTCTATAATCCTCAATCGGTTTACCGCCTCGGATTTCGCCCTCACCCTAACCCTCTCCCACAGGGAGAGGGAACTGGCTTGCTCCCCTCTCCCCTTGTGGGAGAGGGGCCAGGGGTGAGGGGGCTGAAATCAATGTCCCGCCGCTTCAGTCTCAGCCGGTTGTTCGTCATCCATCCAGTCGATCCTGGCCATCTTGCGGACGATGATGAATTCGTCGCGGTTAGCGCCGACCGTGCCGTAATAGTTGAAGCCGTAGCTCTGCTGGGCGTAGCTGCCGATCATGTGTGTGGGCTTCAGGATGGTGCGCGTGACCGAGTTGTGAATACCGCCGCGCTGACCGGTAATCTCGGAACCGGGCGTGTTGATGATCTTCTCCTGGGCGTGGTACATCATCGACATGCCCTCGGGAACCCGCTGACTCACCACCGCCCGCGCCGCAATCGCGCCGTTCAGGTTGTAGGCTTCGATCCAGTCGTTATCCTCAATGCCCGCCTGAGCGGCGTCCTTCTCGGAAATCCAGATGATCGGGCCGCCACGGGACAGCGTGAGCATCAGCAGGTTGTCGGTGTAAGTGCTGTGAATGCCCCATTTTTGATGCGGGGTGATGAAGTTCAGCACGATTTCCGTGTTGCCATTCGGCTTCTTGCCAATGATCGGCGCGATGGTCTTCATGTCCACTGGCGGGCGGTAGGCGCACATCGCTTCGCCAAAGCCCAGCATCCATTGATGATCCTGATAGAACTGCTGGCGACCGGTCACGGTGCGCCATGGGATCAATTCGTGGACATTGGTGTAACCCGCGTTGTAGCTGACCTTTTCATCTTCCAGCCCCGACCAGGTGGGCGAGGAAATGATCTTGCGCGGCTGAGCCTGAATGTCCCGGAAGCGGATTTTCTCGTGTTCCTTGGGCAGAGCCAGATGGCTATGGTCGCGACCGGTGATCTTGCTCAGTGCCGCCCACGCCTTCACCGCGACGTGGCCGTTGGTTTCCGGAGCCAACATCATGATCATTTCCGCCGCGTCGATATCGGTCTCAATGCGTGGCCGCCCCTTGGAAACGCCTTCCTCCAACACCGTGTAATTCAGCGACGCCAGCGCCTCAACCTCGTGCTCGGTATTCCAGGAAATTCCCTTGCCGCCGTTGCCGAGTTTGTCCAGCAACGGCCCCACCGACGTGAACTTCTTGTAGGTATTTGGGTAGTCACGCTCGACCACGATGAGGCTGGGCGCGGTCTTGCCGGGAATCAGATCACATTCGCCCCTCTTCCAATCCTTCACATCGGGCATAGCCAACTCAGTTGGCGTATCGTGATGGGTGGGCAGCGCAATGAGGTCCTTCTCGACGCCGAGATGACCCACACAGACTTCCGAGAAGGTTCGGGCAATGCCCTTGAAGATGTCCCAGTCGGTTCGGGATTCCCAAGCCGGATCGACCGCGGCAGACAGGGGGTGAATGAACGGGTGCATATCGCTGGTGTTCAGGTCGTTCTTCTCATACCAGGTCGCGGTCGGCAGCACGATATCGGAATACATGCAGGTGGTGGACATGCGGAAATCCAGCGTCACCAGCAAGTCCAGCTTGCCCTCCACGCCGTTCCGCCACTTCACTTCCAGCGGTTTCTCGCCGCCTTCCTCGCCTAAATCCTTGCCCTGCACGCCATGCGTTGTGCCCAACAGATATTTCAGGAAATACTCATGGCCTTTGCCGGAGGAGCCGAGCAGGTTGGAGCGCCAGACAAACAGATTGCGCGGGAAGTTGACCGGGTTATCGGGATCAGCGAACGCAAAGTCGATCTTGCCGGCCTTGAGATTGTCGGTCAGATAAGCGGCAGGCGTCTGTCCAGCCGCTTCCGCCGCCTTGGCGATGCCCAGCGGATTGACATCGAAATGCGGCGCAGTCGGCAGCCAGCCCATCCGGGCGGCGCGCACGTTGTAGTCAATCTGCGTCCCCTGCCATTGCGTCGGATCGGCCAGCGGCGAGAGAATCTCGGTCATCGCCAGCTTTTCATGCCGCCACTGGCTGGAGTGGATATAGAAAAACGAGGTGGAGTTCATGTGCCGAGGCGGACGGTGCCAGTCCAGCGCAAACGCCAGCGCCGTCCAACCGGTTTGCGGACGCAGCTTCTCTTGGCCGACATAGTGCGCCCAGCCGCCGCCGCTCTGGCCGACGCAACCGCACATCATCAGCATGTTGATGACGCCCCGGTAATTCATATCCATGTGATACCAGTGGTTCATCGCCGCGCCGATGATGATCATCGACTGGCAACTGCGATGATCTGAGCGCGGGGTACGCCGGTGATCTTCTCCTGCCAAGCCGGGGTATAGGGCACGTCGTCGTCATAGCTCTTGGCGACGTTGTTACCACCCATCCCGCGATCCAGCCCGTACTGCGCTAAGGTCAGGTCGTAGACGGTGGCAACGAGGGCTTCGGAACCGTTGGCCAGTTTCACCTTTTTGGCCGGCACGTTCCGCACCTGAATCGGGTTATGGTTCGTGCAGGCGAAATAGGGATGCTCAGTCGCGCCGAAATAGGGGAAGGCGACCGGAACAATACCGTCATTGATGTCGGCTACTGATAACCGCAACTGGGTTTCGGTACCCGTCAACGCCGCCTTCGGTTCCAGGTTCCACTTGCCGACCATGTCGTCCTTCTCGCCCCAGCGGAACCCGATGGAACCGTTCGGCACGATCAGATGGCCGCTCTTTTCGTCAAAGGCCAGGGTCTTCCATTCCGGGTTATTCGTCTGTCCGGCGCTATCCGCGAGATCGGATGCCCGCAGGAATCGGCCATTGACATAGTTCCCGTCCTTGCCTGGATCGAGCAGCACCAGCATCGGGAAGTCGGTTTTGGTGCGGACGTAATCGGTAAAGTAGTCGGATTTCCCGTCGAGATGGAACTCGCGCAGGATGACATGACCCATGGCCATCGCCACCGCCGCATCGGTGCCCTGCTTGGGATGCAGCCACAGATCGGCAAATTTGGACGCTTCCGAATAATCCGGGCAGACCACCACGGTCTTCGTGCCTTTGTAGCGCACCTCGGTCATAAAATGCGCGTCCGGGGTACGGGTCTGCGGGACGTTGGAACCCCACATCATCAGGAACGTGGAGTTGTACCAATCCGCCGATTCCGGGACATCGGTCTGCTCGCCCCAGATCATCGGGCTGGCGGGGGGCAAATCACAGTACCAATCATAGAACGACCCGCAGGCACCGCCGATTAAGGACA
>JAIFNF010000276.1 GCA_020047885.1 Gammaproteobacteria bacterium
TCAATGCCGAGAATGTCGCCCGCGACAACGGCATGGGGACGCGGATCAACACCATCATGCAGACCTGCTTCTTCGCCATTTCCGGGGTGCTACCCCGCGACAAGGCGATTGAGAAGATCAAGTACTCAATCAAGAAGACCTATACCCGCAAGGGTGAAGAGGTCGTGCGCAAGAACTTCGAGGCGGTCGATAACACGCTGGCCAATCTGCGGGAAATCCAGGTACCCGCACAGGCCACCAGCACCCGCGAATTGCCGCGAGTCGTCTCGTTGAATGCGCCGGACTTTGTGCAGAACGTGACCGCGATGATGATGGCCGGGCGCGGCGATGAACTGCCGGTCAGCGCCCTGCCGGTCGATGGTACCTACCCCAGCGCCACGACCCAGTGGGAGAAGCGCAATATCTCCAACTTCGTGCCGATCTGGGAGCCAGAGATCTGTATTCAATGCGGCAATTGCAGCATGGTCTGCCCGCATGGCGTGATTCGTTCCAAGTTCTATAACGAAGCCAGCCTCGAAACTGCCCCCAAGGCCTTCAAGACCGCGCCGATTGACGCCCGGGGCTTCCCGGATATTCGCTATACCCTGCAAGTGTATTTGGAAGACTGCACCGGTTGCGGACTCTGCGTGGAAGTCTGCCCGGCCAAGAGCAAGGAGCAGTCTGGACACAAAGCCATCAACATGGCGCTCAAGGAACCGGTGCTGGAGAACGAACGGGCCAATATTGGCTTCTTCGAGACCCTGCCGGAGATGGATCGCAGCCGGGTTGATTTCTCCACCGTGCGCGGCGTGCAGTTCCTGCCGCCGCTGTTCGAGTTCTCGGGAGCCTGCGCGGGCTGTGGCGAAACCCCTTACGTCAAACTCCTCTCGCAGTTATTCGGCGACCGGTTGCTGGTGGCCAATGCGACGGGCTGCTCGTCGATCTATGGCGGCAATCTGCCCACCACGCCCTGGTCAGTCAACAGCGAAGGCCGCGGCCCGGCCTGGTCCAATTCCCTGTTCGAGGACAACGCTGAATTTGGGCTGGGCTTCCGGCTGACCGCGGACAAGCAGCTCGAGTACGCTGGCGAATTGCTCAAAGCGCTGGCCGGACAGATCGGGGAAAATCTGGTCGTCGATATTATGGACGCCGAGCAGGTGATGGAGATCGACATTCGCCGGCAACGGGGTCGGGTGGCCGAACTGAAACAGCGCCTGCGGGAGATCAACGACCCGCGTGCGGCACAGTTGTTGGCCATCGTTGACCAATTGGTGCGGCGCAGTATCTGGATCGTCGGCGGCGACGGCTGGGCCTATGACATCGGCTCCTCCGGCGTCGATCACGTCCTGGCCAGTGGCCGCGATGTGAACATTCTGGTCATGGATACCGAGGTCTATTCCAACACCGGCGGCCAGATGTCCAAATCCACCCCGATGGGCGCGGTGGCCAAGTTCGCCGCGGCGGGCAAGCAGGGCGGCAAGAAAGATGTTGCGTTGCAGGCGATCTCCTACGGGAATGTGTATGTTGCCCGGATCGCGATGGGCGCCAATCCGCAACAAGCGCTACTGGCGTTCCGCGAGGCCGAAGCCTATGACGGACCGTCGCTGATCCTGGCGTACAGCCACTGTATTGCGCACGGCATCAACATGCAGCGCGGGCTGGATCAACAACATCTGGCGGTGGAATGCGGCCACTGGCCGTTGTTCCGCTATAACCCGTCGGTGCGCGAATCGGCTGAGAATCCGTTTGTACTCGATTCCGGGCGGCCGAAGATTCCGCTCAAGAAGTACGCCTACAACGAGGTGCGCTACAAAGTGCTCACGCATACCAACCCGGCCGAAGCCGAGCATCTGATGGAGTTGGCTCAGCAAGCGATTAACCGGCGCTGGGCGGTGTACGAAGAAATGGCGACCCATGGCGGCGGCACCTTTGTTCCGAAATTCAAATAATTAAGGCGTCAGGGAACCGGGACCGGTTTCAAACCTGGCACCGGAACCCTGATCCCTGGAACCTTATTCGCAGAAGGAATGATCATGGATTTAACAACCACTTACATGGGGCTGCCCCTTAAACATCCCATCGTGGCGTCGTCCTCGCCGCTATCGGGAAGTGTGGCCGGCGTCAAGCGTCTGGAAGATGCGGGAGCCTCCGCCGTCGTGCTGTTTTCACTGTTCGAGGAACAGTTAAAGCATGACAGCGCGGCGCTGGAGCATTTCATGACGGCCGGCACGGAAAGTTTCGCCGAGTCGCTCAGCTACCTGCCGGAAATTGATGACTACACGGTCGGGCCGGATACCTATCTGGATCTGCTGCGGCGGTCGTCGGAAGCCGTGGATATCCCGGTCATCGGCAGCCTCAACGGCATCACCAATTCCGGCTGGATCGAGTATGCGCAGTTGATGCAGCAGGCGGGTGCCAAGGGCATTGAGCTGAATATCTACTACATCCCCGCCGATCTGACCACTAGTGGCCGGGCGGTTGAAGAGCGGTATATCCAGATCGTCAAGGCAGTCAAAGCCTCGGTGACGGTTCCGGTAGCGGTCAAACTCAGTCCGTTCTTCAGCGCCATCGGCTCCATGGCCAAGTCGCTCGACGACGCTGGTGCGGATGCGCTAGTGCTGTTCAACCGTTTTTATCAACCGGATTTCGATCTGGAAAAACTGGATGTGGCACCGAATCTGAATCTGAGTACGCCGGAGGAGATCCGTCTGCCACTGCTCTGGATCGCGGTGCTGTACGGGAAGTTGCGGGCGTCACTGGGCGCAACCCGGGGCGTGCATACGCCGATTGAAGTGGTGAAGTATCTGATGGCCGGCGCGGATGCGGTGATGACCACTTCCGCCCTGCTGAAGAACGGCGTTGATTACCTGGGGACTCTGCGCACCGGTTTACAGACCTGGATGGAGATGAACCAGTATGAGTCCGTTACGCAGATGAAAGGGTCAATGAGCCAGCAGAATGTGGCGGATCCGACCGCTTTCGAACGCGCCAACTACATCAAGACGCTCGAAAGTTATAAGAGCGATTACATTTAGTATTCAGTTTTCTCAGGCTGTTATTCAGCTTGATTGACCTCAGCGTCGCTTGGAGGTCTTGAGGGGATTGCCGGGAATGCAATCCCCTTTTTTAATTCGGCTTTGTATTTCGGCTTCGTGAAGACAAACCGGTGTTTTGCTGCGCTGCAATATAAAACCGTGTATAGTCAGACCGCTTGTAGCCAGTGTTGTGGAGCGGTCATGTCGAAACAGTACCCGATCATTGCCATTACCGGTTCCTCCGGGGCCGGCACCTCGACGGTGCGCGTGGCGATGGAACACATTTTTCGGCGGGACGGGATCAATGCCGTCACCGTGGAAGGCGACAGCTTTCATCGCTATGACCGTTTCGAGATGCAGCAACAAGTGGAACAGGCCTTGCGGGATGGTCGCCATCTCAGCCACTTTGGACCTGAAGGCAACCTGTTTGACCGGCTGGAGGCGCTGTTCATGGAGTACAGCGAGCACGGAACCGGGTTAAGGCGCTACTATCTGCATGACCCGGAAGAAGCCCGATCTCGTGGCCGGGAACCGGGGATGTTCACGCCCTGGACACAACTTCCTTCAGGCACTGATCTGCTGTTCTACGAGGGTCTGCATGGCGGGGTAGTGACCGATAAGGTGAATGTGGCCCGCTATGTGGATTTGCTGATTGGGGTCGTGCCGATTGTGAATCTGGAATGGATTCAGAAAATCCACCGCGACACCGCCGAGCGTGGCTACAGCCCGGAAGCCGTGACGGATAATATTCTGCGGCGGATGCACGATTACACGCATCACATCGTGCCGCAATTTTCCCGCACGGACATCAACTTTCAGCGGGTACCGACGGTCGATACGTCGGATCCCTTCGCCGCTCGCGACATTCCAACGCTGGATGAGAGTTTCGTGGTCATCCGCTTTCGGGAGCCGCGCAAGACCCAGCCGGACTTTACCTACCTCCTGCACATGATCCATGATTCCTTTATGTCGCGCCGCAACACGATTGTGGTGCCGGGCGGCAAGATGGGCTTCGCCATGGAACTCATTCTGCAACCGCTGATCGAGCAACTCATTCGCCGGGAGTATTAGAACGGTTCTTAGGCGTCCATGCGCCGGGTTAATTACCGGTACAATGCGCAGCACCGGATGCCTGTAGAGAAACGAGCCGCTTCATGCTTCAACCGCCTGCCCTCCAACTGCTTTCCACTGCGCTGATCCCGCCGATGCGCCCGCGTACCCTGCCCTCTGCGCTGGCGGATCGTTATCGGGTGTTGCGGGATTTGCACGCCCAGAGCACCCAAACCGAGGTGTTGCTGGTGGAATCGCTAATGGTGCCGGGACAGCAAGCGGTCGTCCGACTCTACCATCCCGGGATTCAGCCCAAAAGCGAGATTTTGCGGTGGATTGGAACCGAGGCGCCGCAGCACGTCGCGCAATTGCTGGAATACGGGAATGTGGATGGCGTCGGGTATGAGTTGCTGGAATATGCCGAGCACGGTTCATTGCGTGAGTGGATGGCGGCGGGAGCCTTGGCGGAGGTTGATGCCTGGGAGTTATTGACGGAACTCGGTGGTGCGCTGGCAGAATTGCATGGGCGCCCTATTTTGCATGGCAATCTGAAACCGGAAAATATCCTGATCCGACGTCGGCAACCCTTGCAACTGGCGCTGACCGATTTCAGCATCGCTTCCCTGGCGGAGACAACCCACGGTTTTGCGACGGGTCGCGGCGTGCCGTACACCGCTCCGGAAATGGCCACCGGCGTGGCCGGCAAGGCGGCTGATTACTGGTCGCTGGGGATGATCCTGCTGGAAGCTTTGACCGGGCGACCGCCCTTCGCCGGGTTATCGGGGATCGTGATTCGCTATCAATTACGGGTGCGGCCGGTTCCTGTAGATGAGGTGATGGAGCCGTGGCGCATGCTGTGTCGCGGCCTGTTGCTGCGCGATCCATCGCAGCGGTGGGGCGCTGCCGAGATTCGTCGCTGGCTGGCGGGTGAACGTGAAGTATGTTTACCCTTCGATGCGCCACAGCCCGAAGCGGTCACCTTCCGCCCCGGACGCTTTTATCGCTTGGTCGGGGTCGAGTGTCGGTCGCCTCGTGAGTTGGCAGCGCAAATGGCCGGTCATTGGGAGGAAGCCTGTGAGGCGTTGACGAAGGGGACTCTCGGCGACTGGCTGCGTGGTTTAGGCGAGCAAGCCGTGGGGCGAGCGGCGTTGGAAGTCTTGGATGCCGACGGTATGCCGCCCGACGAACGCCTGGTGCGGTTGCTGGCGCATCTGGCACCGGATTTGCCGCCGCGGTGGAAACACTGGAGTTTAGCGGCTCATGACTTGGCGGCGACCGCGCAAGCCGCCCGGGATGACGATGCCGCCAGTCGCGCGCTGTTGTTGGAACTGTATCAGGGTCAACCGGATGTGCTGGGCGTTTATGCCGCTGCCGGTAATGCCGAGTGCCAGTGGTTACAGGCCGCCTGGCGGTCGGCAGCGGCGGATTACGAGCGCGTTTGGCAAACGGCGCGAGCCTACGGTCTGCCGGTGGCGAAATCGCCGCCAGACTGGGCCGCAACGCTGTCCGAGCTGTTGCTGGCGGTGACCTCGCCGACGTTTCAGAACCGGATTCAGGTTGAGGTGCAAAACCTGGCGCGGGAGATTGATCCCCATCCTGCCTGGCTGGACAGTTTACTCAATGCAGCGGCGCACAGTGGGGGCGCTCTGGCCTTGCGGACGATATTGCGCTGGTTGCCCATGGTGACCGAAATCCAGCACTACACCACCCCCCGTCTGGAAGCGCTCTTGCAGGAATTCGCCATTCTGCACCGCAGCCCGGACTTCATGGAAGCGCTGAACCGCTTTGATCAAAATCTGCAAGGCGGCGTTTATGACAGCCCCCAAGCGGTAGCGCGGGCGATCGAGGTTTTACGGCAGGATGCCGGGGCGCTGGCGGCGGTCTTGCGACAATACTATGCCCTGTCGGAACGGACCGCCGTCAATAGCGCCGCCAGCCTGATCTTACAGCGCTGGCAACCGCGTCTCGCCGCACCCCGCTATGTGGATACGGAGCGCTTGCGTCAGGAACTGGCGCAGCCACAGCGCTGGCGAATCAGCATCGATGGTTGGGAACGCCCCGCGGCCTCGGCATGGCGCTGGGAGCATGAGAGTCTCTGCTGGCCCAGCAAGCCCTCGGGTAAAGTGGTCGTGGCGTTCAGCCCGGATGGGCGATGGCTAGTCAGTGGCGGCGGCGATCGGGCAGTGCGGCTGTGGCGGGTCGAGACGCAGCAGTGTATCTCCACGCTCCAGGGACATAGCGGGAGCATTAGCGCCGTCGCCTTCAGTGCGGATGGGCGGTGGCTGGCCAGTAGCGGTGACCGCACCGTGCGATTGTGGCAGGTCAACAGCGGGCAGTGCAAAGCGACGTTGCGCGGGCATATCGGTATGGTGAGCGCGGTGGCGTTCAGTCCGGATGGGCGGTGGCTGGTCAGTGGTAGCGCCGATCGTATGGTGCGGCTGTGGCGGGTTGATAATGGGTTGTGTGTGGCGACTTTGCAAGGACATACGGGAGTGGTTAATGCGGTCGCGTTCAGTCCGGACGGGCAAGCGTTGGCCAGCGGTAGCGCTGATCGCACCGTGCGGTTGTGGCGGATTGAGGGTAACCAATGTGTCGCGGTGTTGCCAGGACGCACGGGCCGGGTGACCGCCGTGGCCTTCAGCCCGGATGGGCGGTGGCTGGCCAGCGGCAGCGGGAGCTTTTCCGAGCGGCGGTGCGATGATGACGCCGTGCGATTATGGCGAGTGGAGAACCGGCAATGTGTCGTCGCCTTTCCCGGCCATACCGGAAGTGTCAACGCGGTGACATTCAGTCCGGATGGGCGATTCATCGCCAGTGGCAGCAGCGATCACACCATTCGACTCTGGCGGGTGGAGAACCGGCAGTGCGCCGCCACCTTGCCAGATCGTGGCGGGGAGGTGACCGGCGTCGCCTTCAGTCCCGATGGCCGGCGCTTGGCCAGTGGTTGCGAAGACGGACTGGTGCTGTGGAATTACCGCCAGACGACCACCGTTGAGATGACGCTCGACGAGCTGATTGCCTGGGAGAAGGCGCGAGTCGGGCAATATAGCGCTATCCAGCCGGTGTAGCGGTATGGATAGCGGCCCCGTCGGTTAACCTGAGTAGCCGACCTCCCGAACCACCCCGGCGCTGTGCGCTACCCCTCCTTTGTCAAGGAGGGGAATTCGGAAGTCCGATGATCATCAGGAAAGGCGGTATGATCCCCTTGACCTAAACAATCAAACAGTTTGTGGCGTTACCGACAATTCCCACCGCCCGACTGTGGCAAAGTTCACATCCCCCGTTCTAGCCTCGAAAAAAAGTCATAACTAACAAATTATTAAATAGGTTTCCATAGTCAGGCACAGTCCTTGCTTAAAGTGCATTACTACCCGATCCCGGCCGTGACTTTGGGGAAACCGCAGATGGAACCGATAAGCCTCACAACCACCGCTGGCGCCGTGCCCGCGCTTCACCCCTGCTATTCCGAGCAGGCGCACCGGCACTTCGCCCGCCTGCATCTCGCTGTGGCTCCGAAGTGCAACATTCAATGTCATTACTGCAACCGCAAGCACGATTGCGCCAACGAATCCCGTCCCGGTGTCGTCTCCGAGCTGCTGACCCCGGAACAAGCCGTGCAAAAAACCCTGGCCGTTGGTTCCGCCATTCCGCATCTAGCCGTCGTGGGCATTGCTGGACCGGGCGATCCGCTGGCCAATCCCGAAGCGGTGTTCGCGGTGTTCCGTGAACTCACTCAAAAAGCTCCGGATCTGACCTTGTGCCTGTCCACCAACGGCCTGGCGCTTCCGGATCATATCGACGAACTATGCCGGCACCATGTCGGCCATGTCACGATCACCATTAACTGCATTGATCCCGACATCGGTGCGCAAATCTACCCCTGGATTCAATGGCAAGGTCGCCGACTGCGCGGGCGGGAAGCGGCCGAGGTGCTGATTGCCCGTCAGTTGCAGGGACTCGATCTGTTGGTCGCACGCGGGGTGCTGGTCAAAATCAATTCGGTGCTCATCCCCGGCGTCAACGATCAACACCTGGTGGAAGTTAATCGAGTCGTCAAGGCCAAGGGCGCGTTTTTGCACAACATCGTGCCGCTGATTTCCCGCCCGGAACACGGCACGCATTACGGCAAAACGGGGCAGCGCGAACCGACTGACGCCGAACTAGTGGCGCTGCGGGATGTTTGCGCTGGAGAGGACGGCGAAACCGGGGTAATGAAGCATTGCCAGCAATGCCGCGCCGATGCCGTGGGTCTGCTGGGTCAAGATCGGGGTGCTGAATTCACCTTGGAAAAAGTCGCCGCAATGCCGGTCGACTGGGAAGCCGCCATCGTCAAACGGACGGCAGTACGCGCGGCCGTCGAACAACGACTGGCGATGCAAGCCCGGTTTCTCCAATCAGCCACCACGCGCCCCTCCGCCAACGTTCGCCATCTGCCCACTCCCGCAATCCCGACCTTGCGGGTCGCTATTGGCAGCACCGATGGCCAAACTATCGACGCCCATTTCGGCCATCTCCGCGAATTCCTGATCTACGACATTTCACCCCACGGGGCGCAGTACGTGGAACGTCGTCCCGTCAACAACCGCTATTGCAGCGGCCCGACGACCTGCGGCGATGGGAATGCCACGCTGCCCGATGCTATTCAAGCGTTGCAGGATTGCCCGGTGCTGCTGTGTGCCCGGATCGGCTTTGAGCCGTGGCGTTCGTTGCAAGAGGCCGGCATTCAGCCCAACAGCGAACATGCTCTGCAATCCATCACCGAGGCTTTATCGGCGGTTTATCAGGAATGGCAGAAGAGCGGGCGGTTCAACACGACGCCGGCTAACGTCCGTTCCATAGCACACAGTCGGGTCGCCTGACCGCTGACTGTACTGAACACGGCTATCCCATTCATCCCTTCACCCGAGAGCGCCCCACATGGCGAAAGCACAACTCAGCTTTACCGACATCAATGTCACCGTCACCGTCCCGGCGGGCACCCGGGTGATCGAAATTTCCGACCGGGTCAACGCCGGCATCATCTATGGCTGCCGCGAAGGTGATTGTGGCACCTGCCTGATGAAAGTCGTTGAAGGCATGGAGAATTTAACCGAACCCTCGGCGCTGGAAACCAAAGTTCTCAAGGAACACTTCGCCGGCAAGGATACCCGCCTCGCCTGTCAAGCCCAGGTTCTGGGCGACGTTGCGGTGCGCCCGGCCTAACCCTAATCCCCCACGACTCAATACGTTTCCAGGAGACTCGCTGATGCCCTTAGTCACCTTTTCCAACCCTGAACATAAAATCAAAACCGTTTACGCCGTAGCGGGCAGCCACACCGAAACGGTCCTCAATCTGGCGAAGAACCACAAAATTCCCATTGCCTTTGATTGCCAGGATGGGGAATGTGGTACGTGCCTGGTGAAAGTCACGAGCCAGGCTAAGAAAGACCGGATGAGCGGCCCGCCAACGGAAAAGGAACGCAATCTGCTCAAACAACTCGGTAAACTCACCGATGAGGAGATCAGCCGCATCCTGGTCGACGATATTCCGCCCGCCTGGCGGCTGGCCTGCCAGATGATCGTGCGCGACGAAGATATCCTGGTCGAGTATTAGCGGGGAAGAGCGAACTGTGTCGCGGTCACTGCCCCCACTATCCCTGACGCTTCCCGCCACGGATCTTCGGCAGGAGGCTTATGGGAGATTGACGCGCTATCGCCGTGGCCTGCCCAACGATGAACCCCTGACGCAGATGCTGGCGACCCAGGTCAGCGGCGGCGGCGCGTTACCTTCCGGGCTGGGACTGGAGCCAGAACCCTTTAACGCCCTGCTGGCCCGACATTTTCCGGGTCTGCCGCTGAACGCCCCGCCCCGCCCCCCGCCCTGCTGGGACCTGCGTCTGCTGGAAGAACAGGAAGAATTGATCAACCTGTTGGATGGCCATCGGGCCGGACAGGATCAATCTGAGGGCTGGTTGAGCATCATCCTCGCCACCGGGTGCATGGCGAATGATCATCTCTGGGAAGATCTGGGCTTGTGGTCACGGCGGGATTTGAGCGATCTCATGCTCCGCAATTTCCCGATATTGGCGGTGCGCAATAGTCACGATATGAAGTGGAAGAAGTTTCTCTATAAGCAACTCTGCGAACAGGAAGGCGTTTATCTTTGCCGAGCGCCTTCCTGCGCAGTCTGTCGTGATTACGCGATCTGCTTTGGCGTGATTGACGCTTTTTACTGGATGATCCAGCACCTCACGCTAACCGTTCGACTTCGTAAATCCCGCCAATCACCACATACTCTTCCTCACCCTTGAGCATTCCCGGCAACAGCCGGTTGTAGAAGAACAGCTTGGTCAGGGGAACCTGTACCCGCAGCAGATGATCGCCGAATTCTTCAGCCCGCTCACGGTGGCCGCTGAAGGAACTGAGGTTGTTCAGCAGCACGATCCAGCGGTGCCGATCCAGTTTCGCTAGTATCTGGTCATCGCAGAAGCGATTAAAGCCGCGATACAGACTGAGATGGGGCGCGACCGGCTGCGCCTGTTGCAGTTCATATTGGCAGTAGGCATACAGCAGATCGAGTTGCGCTTCGAGGGCATTCGTGCTGTACAAACCGTGGCTGCGCGCTTCCTGAAAATGCAGATAGGCGTCCTGGGTGCGGTCATCGAGCAAGCCACCGTGATAGCGGGTTAGCAGACCGAACCGCGATTCCACCCAACCTTTTAATACCGCCCCCTCCCGACTATCCGGGTCAAACGCCCAGCCGCGCACCATCCGTAAATAATCCGCCCGTCCCCGCAGCTTGGGTCGTCCTGGAGTCAGACCGACGTCCTCCAGCGCTGCCAGTCGGAAATACACCGTCATGTAATCCATAAACTGTTGCGCCCGGTCGGTGGGTTCCGTCAACGGCTCCAGCGCACGAAACAGTCGGCGGTGCAATTCCGCCACGCCATCAATCAACAACGGCGCGGGATGGCGCTGAAAGGTCAGTCCGCCCAGCACCGCCGCGGGCAGGTTGCAATGATTGATCGGCAGACAGGCGTTTCGAGGCAAACGCAGGGCGCTTTCCGGCGCTCCATCAGGATTGTCATCAATCCGACAAACCCCGGTATTTGTCATCTATGCCACCCGCGTTGAAACCTGGTTAAAAGCGATTGTTATTAAAAAATAGCGAGTTGCCTTAATTGCTATTTCTGGCACGACAATTGAAGCAGGAGAAAGCAACATCAAGCTCACCCTTCAGAAATCAGGAGAACACCTCATGATACGTCAATGCGCGATTTACGGGAAAGGCGGTATTGGTAAATCAACCACTACCCAAAATCTGGTCGCGGGTCTAGCCGCCGAAGGCAAGAAGATCATGATCATCGGCTGTGATCCCAAGGCGGATTCGACCCGCTTAATCCTGCATGCCAAGGCTCAGAACACCATTATGGAAATGGCCGCTGCGGCGGGCACGGTTGAAGATCTGGAATTGGATGAAGTCCTCAAAGTCGGCTACGGCGGTATTCGTTGCGTCGAATCCGGTGGCCCGGAGCCAGGGGTTGGTTGCGCCGGTCGTGGCGTCATCACCGCGATCAATTTCCTGGAAGAAGAAGGCGCCTATGAGGAAGACCTCGACTTCGTGTTCTACGACGTATTGGGCGACGTGGTCTGCGGCGGTTTCGCGATGCCGATCCGCGAAGGCAAGGCGCAGGAAATCTACATCGTGGTGTCCGGCGAGATGATGGCGATGTACGCCGCTAACAACATCG
>JAIFNF010000211.1 GCA_020047885.1 Gammaproteobacteria bacterium
CCACCGGCGTAACGTCCCGCCCAACGGGCGGTAGCGAGCGCTTCACGCTCAATATTCTGGGCCGCGTTGATGTCGCGGTCATGTTCAGCGCAGCAGTGGGCACACGTCCATTGCCGGACGGACAGCGGCATGGTTTCGGCTTTCACTCCACAGCTTGAGCAGGTCTTGCTACTCGGAAACCAGCGATTCACATAGTGCCTGACCGAAGAGGCCGTAGGGCGGGTTAACGAAGCGTAACCTGCCGTCCCGGTGTTGCCTCCATGGCGGGTTAAGGCTGACACCTAACCCGCCCTACACAGTAAATTTGGGGTTTCCGGTCAGGCTCTAATTAGGGACAGGCCACTGAAAGCAGAGGTTACGATGCATCACACCATGGCGATCACCGGCGTTATTCTAGCCAGCGGACGCGCTGAACGCATGGACGGACGGGACAAGGGCTTACTACCGCTGGCGGGCGAACCGTTGATTGCACATAGCATTCGCCGCCTGCGTCCACAGGTCGCGGAACGGCTGATCAGCGCCAACCATCATCAATAACGCTATGCTGCATTCGGTTGCCCGATCATCAGTGATGCTCTGGAGAGCCGGTTTCGGAGACCGCTGGCGGGTATCCTGGCCGCGATGGATGTGGCTCAAACGCCGTATTTGTTAACAGCGCCCTGCGATTCGCCGCTATTGCCGCCCGACTATGCTCAGCACATGTGGGCGGCGCTGGAATGGGAAGGCACAACCGTGAGCGTGGGGTTCGGCGAAGGGTGCTGGCAGACGGTATTCGCTTTACTACCAGTCGCCTTGCGCGAAGATTTACGGCAATGGCTGGCCGAGGGTCAGGGCGGCGTGGGTCGCTGGTTGCAACGCCATCAACCCACGCCCGTGGAATTTGCCGAGGGGTCGGCGCTGTTTCGCAATATGAATACGCCAGAAGAACTGGCGTAGTTAGAAGCGGAGATGACCGTTAACGCCGCAACCACCAGTTACCCACCAGGCCCACTACGCCCAAACCGATAAACAACAACAGCGTCCACTCCGGGATGCTGAATCCGAGCAACGCCCAATCCACCTCAGCGCATTCCCCGGAGCCGGTCAACACTTCGCGGAAGGTTTCATTCAACGGCATGGTTTGCAGCATATAATCCAGCCCTGGCCCACAACGCGGCGCTTCCTCTGGTGGTAGATGCTGCAACCAGACATGCCGAGCCGCAATGAGTGCACCAACCGTCGCCAGCAAATCAATCAGCGCACCATACACCTTCGCCCCCCACGCCTGCGGGTGGTGCAGCGTCGCTGCAAGAAACGCCAACCCCAGCGCGAACAACGCCAGTCGCTGGAGGATGCAGAGCGGACACGGCACCAAATCCAGGTAGAATTGCGCGTAATAGGCAAACATCAGCCCCATCACGCAGATCAGCGTCCCCAGCCCATTGAGCATCCGCCGGGATCGCCATTCCCATTGACCTGTCGCGACCGAATCGATTATCGGTGAGTGACCCATTACACTATCTTCCATTACACGTTAGAAGTATGGAGAGCCATATAGAATGTCAACCCCTGATTTTGGTTCCGCCCATGCTCGCCCACCCAAGGTTCGCCTGGCGGTGTTCGGTAGTTTCTATCGCGGCTACCATCTGCTGCAAGAGATGCTGAATGGCTCCCTGAACTCCTGGGTCAAGGTCGTCGGCGTGGCGACAGATAATCCGGACTATTCGTTCGTCAGCCCCCACAAGCGGGTCTGGCAGTACCCCCACGAACGACATGAAGAACTCATGGTCAGGCGCTGTGCGGAGTCCGCCTACATTGAAGTTTATGATGGGCGCGTCAAGACTCCTGAATTTTACAACATTTTTGAAAATCGCTGGCAACCGGAAATCTGCATCATGGGTACTTTTGGGCAACGGATCGATGTCCGGTTGTACGAATTTCCCCGACTGGGCTTCTACAACCTGCATCCCTGTCTTCATGATCATTGGCCCTCGCGATACGTAGGCGGCAACCCCTTTAGCGCCCTCCTCGCTGAACGCAAGGACTATGCCGTGATCGCGATGCATCGAGTCGACGCCGATTTCGATACCAGAGAGCTCATTGCCTACTCCGAGCGCTTCTACTTTCCCGAACCTACCAACGTCGTCGATATGCACAAGATCACGGCTCCTGCCGCAGCTAGGCTGGCCGCACGCGAACTTCAACGGATCATCGCCGACGCTAGGCCTTCAGGTACCTGAAGAAGCCAAACCATGTCACAGCATCCATCAGCCTCCTCGCCACCCCTGCTACTTCCAGAGGGTAAAACTGACGTTTCCGTGCATTTTTTCAGAAATTACAACCGGGTCATGATCTCTGCCTACGTGGTAGTCCTGCTCGGTCTTGTGACTTTCTTCGCCTACCAACTGCATGAAAAGCTCGATACCGAAATTGGACTCATCCAGGCCAACGTCCAACGTTATAGTCAATTCGTCGAGTTCGTGATCCAGTCATCCACCGACCGCTTGGATACCTTGCGGATGATGGTCCAGAACGAGGCAGAACCCCCCCTAGCGGTGGGTAAGACGCCGTCACCCCGGCGGCCCCGCTTCACCCGGCATGGAGAGGCGCGCTACAGCCTCGACGAGACGCCAGACCGGGATATGAGCGGAAATCTCGTGGGCCTCGGTCGCATCGCGGGGCGCTCCCCGGACTTTTACCAGGATCTGGACATGGCGCTGGTACTGAATGCGGGTTTCCGCTCCCTGCTCTTCACCTTGCCCAACGCGGTCCAGGCGCGCTTCGTTTCGACCCATAACTTCGTGCTCTTCTCCCCCTGGAAATCCTCATCCGACCAGCCCTTCACCCGGGAGATTTACCAGGATCCGGTATGGCTGCTGGGCACACCGGAGAGCAATCCAGACCGTGAAAAGTACTGGGGGCCGATTTATTTTGGTGGTCTTCATCAGGGTTTGCTGGCGCCGGTCGCGGTCCCGATTTATCAAGGTCAACGCTTTGCCGGCATCCTCTCGATTGACACCAGCCTGGATTATCTCAACCGGATCAACGCGAGTTTTGGCTACCCTCTGGGAACCGTGTTCCTGGCGGACGCCTATGGACAGGTCCTTGCCCATCCCCGTTTGTACGCCCATCCACTAACCGTGGAACGGGCGCCGATGTTTACCGATGCCCTGCCTGAACTGCTCAAACCCTACGTCCTCGATCGTCTGCCATCGGATCAACCCACTGATATTCAAGATCATGTCGTGATCCGGCACCGCTTCATCTCAGCGCCCTGGACGCTAATTTACACAGCGCCGCGTTCCCTGCTGTGGCAAAAAATCCTGATGGACTATGGGCCAGGAATGCTGGCCACGCTGCTCGGGCTGATGGCGGTCATGGTGATTACCTACCTGGTAACGTCTCAGGAATTTGTCGGGCCGGCGGCAAAACTGGTGCGACACCTGGCGGCAGAATCGCGCTTTCAGCCCACGAACATTCCCATCGTGCCGACGGCCTGGCGACCCTGGTTCGAAGCCGTCACCAAGGCGTTTCGCGAATCCATCCAACTGATGGCCCTGCGCCAGGAACTGGATGTTGCCGCCAAAATGCAGATTGCGATCCTGCCTCACGCCTGGCCGGTTCATAGCCAATATCAATTGTGGGGCACGATGCAATCTGCCAAAGAAGTCGGCGGGGACTTCTACGACCATTTCGAGGTCTCTGGCAAACTGCGCGGCGTGGTCGTCGCTGATGTGAGCGGCAAGGGCATTGGCCCCGGCCTGTTTGGGATGATGGCGAAAACCCTCCTGAGAGCCACGGCGATGCAGGGATCGCTGGATTTGTCCGAAGTCATTGCGAAGGTCAACAACGAACTCTGCGAGGACAACGACAGTTGCATGTTCGTCACTCTGTTCTACGGCCTGTTCGACCCGGCGACCGGGTTGCTGCGCTATGTGAACGGCGGACATCCTCCGCCCTTGCTGGTGCATGCGGATGGCCGCGAGGAGTATCTGCCCGTACTCGGCGGTGTCGCGCCGGGCATCGTTCCGGGCGTCGCCTACCCTCAGGGAAGCGTTCAACTCCGCCCCGGCGATACCCTACTCCTGTTCAGCGACGGCGTGACCGAAGCCATGAACGCCGCCCATGAAGAGTTTGGCTCGGACCGGCTGGCAGCATTATTCAGCGGCGCACCCTCTGCGACCCCGACCGAGGCCGTAGAACGAACGGTGCAGGCGACCCATGCCTTTGCCGCCGGGGTCGAGCAATCGGATGACATCACCTGCGTCGCTCTGTGCTATCAGTCTCAGACCACCGACCTCCCAAGTGCTGGGGAAAATCCTTTACTGGAGACAACGGCATGAAGGCCATACTTGGACGTTGGGTGCGGTTGTCCTTAGCAGTGGCCGGGCTTTACGGGCTGACCGCTCACCCGGCCTGGGCTGATGCGCTCGCAGCGATTCAAAAAAGCGGCAAACTGGTCGTGGGCGTCAAGACCGATGTGCGGTTGTGGGGTTCGCTCGACAAGGCCTCGGGAAACATCATCGGGATGGAACCTGATTTAGCCCAGGATCTGGCCGACCAGTTGGGCGTAAAGCTTGAGATGACGCCGGTATTGTCGGCTGAACGGGTCTCTGCCCTGGAGCAGCGACGGGTTGATGTCATCATTGCCACCTTTGCCGATACCCCGGATCGACGAGCAGAGGTGACCATGGTGCTGCCTCATTACTATGAAACGGGCTTCGGTTTGTTAGCTCGACGGTCAGAGCATTTCAGGAAATGGTCCGACCTTCGTAACCGACGGGTTTGCTCGCGCCGGGATTCCTTCTTCAATCGCTCGCTCGTTGTTGAGTACGACATCGACGTCATCCCCTTGTATGGCACCCATCACGCGGTGGCCGCGTTACGTGATGGCCGCTGCGCTGGGTTAGTCTTCAGCGATATCGCCATCCAAGCCATGTTGCAAGAACCGGAGTGGGCGACGCGCTATGAAGCCGTGCTGCCATCGTTGTATTCAACCCCATGGGCGGTGGCCGTGCATCAGGACGAACGGGGTGGACGCTTGTATGAGATGATCTCCAAGGCGGTGATTCGCTGGCATCGTAGCGGCCTGCTGGGAAAGCTGGAGGACAAATGGGGCATCCCACGCTCGCGCTTCACCCAACAGATGGAGGAACGCTGGAATGCACCGCCCACCAGCCCGCTGTACTGTGGCGACAGCGTCACCGCGAGTACGCCGCCGGAATGCCTGTGAACAGCCAAAGCCGACGTTAAAAAAGGCCAGCATCCTTGAAATGATGCTGGCCTTGAGTGTGACGTTAAACCCGAGGTTCAGGCGTGTTGTTGCGCGACGAAATCCCAGTTGACCAGATTCCAGAACGCCTCGACGTACTTCGGACGCAGGTTCCGATAGTCGATGTAATAGGCGTGTTCCCAGACATCGCAGGTCAGCAGCGCTGTCTTGCCGGAGGTGGCTGGCGTTCCCGCATTGCTGGTGCTCATCAATTCCACGGAACCATCGGCATTCTTAACCAGCCAGCCCCAACCGGAACCGAAGGTGCCAATTGCCGTCTTGGCGAATTCCTCTTTGAACGCCGCGAACGAACCAAATTTCTGGTTGATCGCCGTCGCCAGCGCTCCCGTCGGTTCGCCACCGCCATTCGGCTTCAGGCAGTTCCAATAGAACGTATGGTTCCACACCTGAGCGGCGTTGTTGAATATGCCGCCCGACGACTTCAGCACGATCTCTTCCAGGGACAGATTTTCAAACTCGGTGCCCTTGATCAGGTTATTTAGGTTGGTCACATAGGTCTGATGATGCTTGCCGTAGTGAAACTCCAGGGTTTCCGCCGAGATGTGTGGCTCCAGCGCATTTTTGGCGTAGGGCAAAGCGGGCAATTCGTGAACCATGCAGTACTCTCCTTGATGATGAGTGATGGAAAAATCGCGTCAATTTGGAACCCTCTAACGGCATGAAGTTTCGCCAGCGAATGCCGAACGCGACAAACCCGGCCAGTCTAGCCTCCGCCCCTTGGCGATGCAACGCGGGTTATCGGCGCTAAGGGTATGTTATTCTTGCCACCGAATTTGGCGTGGAACCGGCATCAGTCCTTCCACGCGCTCCCTGTTCCAGCTTATGGAGAAATAGACCATGAACAAACTTGCTTTCGCGCTCGCGCTAGTGGCCGGCTTAACCACCGCTGGCTGTGTCAGTATGGGCGGCGGTTCCAGTGATGAGAGTAGCGCCGCCAGCACCACCAGCCTGAGCGATAGTGGACGCACCGGCTCCAAACTCAGCGATTCGGAAATCGTTTCGGCGATCAACGACGCCTATAAGCAAGATCAGCAACTCGCCGGCGCTGGCATTAACGTCACCGCCAACCAAGGCACCGTCACGCTCAGTGGCAACGTCCCCAGCGCTCAAGTCTATAATCGCGCCATTTCGGTAGCACGCAGTGTCACCGGCCGCCCACCCATCGCCTCCAATCTAAATTTCTGACCCCTTGAAAAACAGACCCTCACTTCTCACCGCTCTCCCACCGGAAGCGGGAAGCAAAGCCTCTTGAAACCATGTGCGGCATCTGCGGTGAATTGACACTAGATGGTCAGAACCCGAACCTGACCTTAATGTCGGCAATGCTGGCGCGACTGGCTCGGCGCGGTCCTGATCATGAAGGCGTATGGGCCGATGGTCCGCTGCTATTTGGCCATCGCCGCTTGTCCGTCATCGATCTCAGCGACCGTTCCAACCAGCCCATGGTCGATCCGGAACTGGGCCTGGCGCTGGTCTTCAACGGTGCGATCTATAACTACCGGGAGCTGCGGCAGGAACTCCAGACCAAGGGTTACCGCTTTTTCTCCGGCGGCGACACCGAGGTCATCCTCAAAGCTTATGCGGAATGGGGCGAGCAGTGCGTCGAGCATCTGATCGGCATGTTCGCCTTCGCCCTGTGGAATCTGCGTGAACGCACTCTGTTTCTCGCCCGCGACCGACTGGGCATCAAGCCGCTCTACTACAGCCGGACGCCGCGTGCGTTCCGCTTCGCCTCAAACAGTCAAGCACTGCTGGTCGCGCCTGATGTGGATACCGCGATTGACCCGGTCGGTTTGCATCACCAACTGACCCTGCACGCAGTCATCCCGGCACCGCACACGGTTTTGCAAGGCCTCCGCAAGCTGGCTCCGGCGACGACAATGACCATTGACGCGCAGGGCCATGAACGGAGTCGGGTTTACTGGCGATTGACCGCCCAGCGTCCAGCGGAACCGCGTAGTGAGGCGGAATGGACTGAGGTAGTGCATGACGCCCTGCGCCTGGCGGTACGGCGGCGGCTGGACATCGCGGATGTGCCGGTGGGCGTTTTACTGTCGGGCGGACTGGATTCCAGCTTGCTGGTCGCATTGCTGGCGGAATCCGGCGTGCGCGATCTGCTGACCTTCTCGGTCGGTTTTGAAGATCAGCCGGAAGAAAAGGGCAACGAGTTTGAATATTCCGATCCAGTGGCAGCCCGCTACCAGACCCGCCACCACAAGTATCTAATTCCCAACGATCAGGTGCTGAAACGCTTGCCGGAAGCCGTGACCTGCATGGCCGAGCCGATGGTCGGCCAGGACGCGGTTGCCTTCTTCCTGCTGTCAGAGCAGGTTTCGCAAGCCGTCAAAGTCGTGCAGAGCGGCCAAGGCGCGGATGAAGTGTTCGGCGGCTATTTCTGGTATCCGCGCATGGTCGCGGAAAGCGGGACTGATCTGGAGCGATTCTGCCAACATTATTTCGACCGCGACCACGCTGAATTTCTGGAAACGGTTGGGCCAGCGTGGCAGGGTTCCGACTATACCGCGCAACTGATTGCGGAACGGCTGGCGGAACCGGGTGCGGAGGAGTATCTCGATCAGGTGTTGCGGCTGGATGTGACCACGCTGATCGTTGACGACCCGGTGAAACGGGTGGACAACATGACCATGGCCTGGGGACTGGAAGCGCGGGTGCCGTTCCTGGACCATGAATTGGTTGAACTGGCCATGCAGTTGCCCCCGGAACTGAAAATCGGTAGTGGCGGCAAGCATATCCTGAAAAAAATCGCCCGGGGTTTGTTGCCCGACGCCGTGATCGACCGACCCAAAGGCTATTTCCCGGTACCGGCGCTGAAGTTCGTGCGTGGCCCGTTCCTGGAATTCATGCGCGACACGGTCAATTCCCGCGCCTGTCGGGAGCGCGGCCTGTTCCAGCGGACTTATCTGGATCGCCTACTGGCCGAACCCGAGGCGCATCATACCCGGCTACTGGGCAGCAAGCTTTGGCACTCGGCGCTGCTGGAACTGTGGCTGCAACTGAACGTCGACCCGGCAACCCGGGTCAATGGTTAGGCATTCTTTCCCTACGAGGTCAATCAATGGACGCTCTCGAACGCATCAAGCAACAAGTCGAATCCAATCCGGTCGTGATCTACATGAAAGGCACCCTGGAAGCCCCGCGCTGTGGCTTCTCACACCGCGCCTCCCAGGCGTTGGCCGCCACCGGTCTGCCCTTCGCCTATTTCAACATCCTGGAGGACCCGGACATCTTTGACAACCTGCCGCGTTACGCCGACTGGCCGACTTTCCCACAGATTTACATCAACAGCGAGCTGATTGGCGGTTGCGACATTACGCTGGAACTGTACCAGAGCGGCGAGTTGCAGAAATTGATGGAAGAAGCTGTCGCCCGAGCTGATTCAGCGCCGTCTTGAACGCCGCACCCTCCCCCGTCATGGGGGAGGAAATGGGGTATTTTTGTGCAATTGCACAATGCGAAATTTTTTTTCGCACCTCCCTACCAAATCACTAAATATGGACTACAATAATCGTATTCAGGTTGTGGCAATGCTCTTTAGAAGCGAATCTCCGCATTGACAATCTGAATCCACCCTCACGGCGCATTCCCCCAAGACCATGAGGCTGGCCACCGGGCCACGGTTGAACGAGGTACAGCATCATGCCCAGTGTTCTGCAGCAAATCGCCCAGCAGTTTGAACAAATCGATCCTGATAAAGCCAATGAGCTGCGCCGGATCGATCAGGTCTATACCGACTTTGGTTTTAACGACAGCGCGACCGCCCCGGCCGATGATGGCGCGGCTCGTCGTCTGCTTCACTATCTGCCGCGTATGGCGCGGATGAAGGGATTCCGGTTGTACCGGATTGGCGTTGGCGAGCAGGAAAACGGCGGCTACGCCCATCAGGCCGTCGCCCTGCTCGACGCCCGTCACCTGCCAACGCCGGGCAATACCCTGGCGGTGCTGGATCCGGCCGGCGTCGAGGCTGAACCGCCAGTCGCAAGCGATGAAGAATCCCGTCAGTATTTTTTTGAAGTCTGGCAGACCTTGCAGTATTACTACGGCCACGGCTGCGCACTGATTCCTGATAGTCAGTCGACGCTGAAGCAGAGTCCCGTTTAAAGCGATAACCGCTTTATCAAACAGGAGACCCGGCCATGCCGGGTTTTTTATTGCGAGCAACGCAAAACTACAACCCGACGCCTTCGTAGAGTTCCGCCAGTTGAACCGTTAATCCTGTACAGGGCAACGTTAATTGATCTTGCGGATCACTGAATTCGGTTCGTCGCCATTGGCCGGCTTCCCGCGAATGCAGGATTGCGCCCATTCGCTCCTGCTCAAGTAGTAAATAGCCTTGAACACTCTCCAACCGCTTATAGGCAAACAACTTCTCCTGTCGATCCGTGCGAGCAGTCCCACTGGATAACACCTCGACAATCAGACAGGGACGGGTGCGGTAATACGGATCACGATCATCCGGATCGCAACAGACCATCAAGTCGGGGTAGTAAAAGATCTCGACACCGACTTCCTTGAGATGCAATTTAACGTCGGCAACAAAAGCTTGACAAGGTGAACCGCGCAGATGATGGATTAATCGGCTTGCCAAATTGAGGGTAATTTGGTTATGCCGGATACTGGCTCCAGACATCGCGTAAATTTCACCATTAATATATTCATGTTTGATCTCGCTGTGTTCTTCAAAAGCGAGATATTCTTCGACTGAAATCCAGTCAATTTTTCGTTGAGCCGACATCATCTTTCTCCATGGATAGCATTTACCAAACGGGATTCATCGATAGCCCTCAAAGCACGATCCGCTGAATCGCCAGATTCTCCAAATCTCCACGCCCGACGCCCATCTCGCCCGCCAACCGGATATAGCCGACTTCACTGGGCAGGGCAATCGCATTTAAATTTGATACAATAGAATCAATCTTCATGCAGTTTTTCCATTTCCCCGCGCAGGACATGGGCAAGGTAGTCA
>JAIFNF010000292.1 GCA_020047885.1 Gammaproteobacteria bacterium
GAAATTGCGGCGCTGTTCCAGATCAAGTCACTGGATGCCGCTGAAATCGCCGGGATTCTTGATCAGGCGCGGGAAGTGCTGGACATTCGCTCAGTTCAGCGCTGGCCGGAACGGGTCAGTAGCAAACTTCTGGATGGCGAACGGGAATCACCGGCCGGATTGCCGCATCATCTGGCCGCAACCCCGGCAGTGGCCAGCCCCCGCACCGGTCGCTCCCAACGTGAACCCGTGGTTGAATCGGCCAGTCAGTACGCCTTCGACGCTTTGACCGGCTTGTTTAACCGCCCGCGTCTGCATGAACGATTGCGGCAGGAATTGGTGACGGTCAGGGAGCAGCACCAGTCGCTCAGCGTGGCGTTGCTGGATGTGGATGGCTGCGGGAAAATTAATGAAGCCTGTGGTCACAGCGTAGGCGATCAGGTATTGATTGCGCTGGCGCGATTGTTGGGTGGCAACATTCAACGGCAGGATCTGGTCGCCCGGTATGGCAACGATGAATTTGCCCTGGTCTTGCCAACCAGTGGCGCGTCCGGCGCCCGTCACTTGGTCGAGCGGTTACTGACGCTGATTCGCCACTGGGAACCCGCCGTAACGGGTGGGCGAAGCCTGCATGTGACGGTATCGGCAGGACTGGCCACCTATCCCGAGATCGGGGGGGTGGATGACGAGGCCGGTGAGCGGTTGCTGGAAGCCGCCGGGCAGGCCTTGCAATTGGCCAAGGACGCCGGCGGGAATCAACTCATCGCCTATGAGGCCTGAGTGGCCGAAGGTCAGCGCAATCAGTGGTTACAGAGCTTTCTGAAGGGTACGGTGACCCTGCCAGGCATCGGCGCTGTACAGCGCCAGCGCCAGCCAGATGCCAGTGAATGCGGCCAGATGAATGGCGGTGAATGGCTCCCGATAAACCGTGACCGCCAGCAGAAATTGCAAAGTCGGCGTCAGGTACTGGATCAGCCCCACCGTGGACAACCGCAGGCGCTGCGTAGCCAGTAGAAACATCAGCAACGGGAAAACCGTGATCGGACCAGCGGCCAGCAGCAGTGTGTCGGTGATGCCATTCACGGCACCTAGCGCGCCGCCGCCCGCCGCTACGAGGTAGAGCAAGGCAATCGGCGCAATCAGCACTGTTTCCACACATAAGCCCATCGTCGGGGGATGACCGGCTTTCTTGCGCAACAGGCCATAACTGCCGAAACTGAAGGCCAGTGTCAGGGAAATCCACGGGAAGACCCCGTGACCGATGACCAGCACCAGGACGCCGCCTGCCGCGATCAGCACCGCCAGTAATTGACGCCGGTTCAACCGTTCGCCCAGGAACAGCCTCCCCAGCAGGACGTTAACCAGAGGATTAATGTAGTAGCCGAGGCTGGCTTCCAGAATGCGACCCTGTTGTACTGCCCAGATGTACAGCAGCCAATTGCTGGACAGCAGGAGCGTGGTGAGCAGATAGAAGCCGAGGCGGCGCGGGTTGCGAAATTCCGCACGCAGGGCTCCCCCTTGTTGTTGCGCCAGAATGATGCCCAAGAGCACCACGGCTGACCCGAGGATCCGATGCGCCAGCACTTCCAGCGCCGGCACATGCTGGAGCATTTTAAAGTAAATGGGGAACAGCCCCCAGAAGCTGAAACAACCGAGCGCACTCAACAGACCGGCGAACGCCCGGTCTGCCGCCGGGCGCGGAGAAAGCTTGGAAATCATAGTGATAGTTCACGGTGGGGTTGAAAATCAATGATCATCAGAACGAATGTGATTCAACGGGTGCAAAATTCACGGTGAGGAGGTACTTCATGCACAGGCGGCAAAAGGGGATGCTCATAGCAGCGCTGGTCGGCCTGAGCCTGACGACGGCGAACGCCGACAGTATGCGCTGTGGCAGTTATCTGGTGAACACCGGCGATTCGCAGTCGCGGGTGCTGGAATTATGTGGCGAGCCGCAACGCGCCTGGCAGGACGGCTTTATCGAAGAAATAGAGCGGCGTAATGAGGGCTATTACGATCCTTCTACCGCGCCAAGACCTTATCCCAATGCCCCGGGCGGTTACGAACGGGAAGTTCGCCGGGTTATTCCGGTCTATAAATGGACCTATAACCTGGGACGGGGGACGTTTTTGCAAATTCTGGTATTTCATAGCGATACGCTGGTCGGGATCAGCAACGGGCCGCGTCAATAGCCCTGAGCCATACCGCCCAAGCACTGACCCTCCTTATCCACGGGTGGGAATTGCTACAATCCAAAAAACTGCGGGAACTGCACATCCCAGCCGGATTTCCCGCCCATGACAACCCATAAAGCAATGCTGTAAGGAGTGACCGGTGGAACGTGAAAGTATGGAATATGATGTCGTGATCGTTGGCGCTGGCCCCTCCGGGCTATCGGCGGCCATCCGTATTAAGCAACTGGCGGCGGACAAGGGGCAGGACGTCAGCGTTTGCGTGATTGAGAAAGGCTCGGAAGTCGGCGCACACATTCTGTCCGGTGCCGTCATCGAAACCCGCGCCTTGAACGAACTGATCCCGGACTGGAAAGAGCGGGGTGCCCCTCTGCACACACCGGCTCAGGACGACCATTTTCTGCTGCTGACCCGCGAAACGTCGTACAAACTGCCGACGCCGCCGCAGATGCACAATCACGGCAACTACATCATCAGCCTGGGCAATCTGTGCCGCTGGCTGGCGACGCAGGCCGAAGAACTGGGGGTGGAGATTTACCCCGGTTTCGCCGCCGCCGAAGTGCTGTATGACGATGATGGCGTCGTGGTCGGCGTCGCGACCGGCGATATGGGCGTAGATCGGCAGGGCGAGCCGACCGAGCAGTTTGCACCGGGCATGGAACTGCGGGCGCGCTATACCCTGTTCGCGGAAGGCTGTCGCGGTTCGTTGACCAAGACCCTGTTCGAGCGTTTCAAGCTGCGCGAGGGCGTGGACCCGCAGACCTATGGCATCGGTATCAAGGAATTGTGGGAAGTCGATCCGGCACAGCATCAGCCCGGCAAAATTGTCCACACCGTCGGCTGGCCGCTGGACGCCAGCACTTATGGCGGTTCCTTCCTCTATCATCTGGAAAATCATCAGGTCGCGGTCGGCTTTGTGGTCGGCCTCGGTTATGAAAATCCGCACCTGTCGCCGTTTGAGGAATTCCAGCGCTTCAAGACCCATCCCGACATTCGCCCCACGTTCGAAGGGGGTCGGCGCATTGCTTACGGCGCACGTGCTATTTCCGCCGGCGGCATCCAGTCGATTCCCAAGTTGACCTTCCCGGGTGGCCTGCTGATCGGCGATACCGCCGGTTTCCTCAACGCGCCCAAGATCAAAGGGACGCATACCGCAATGAAGTCCGGCATTGTGGCGGCTGACGCGGTGTTCGCCGCGCTCACCGGGGAGCAGCCTACGGAAGTGACCGCCTATCCTGAACAGTTGCGGCAAAGCTGGCTGTGGGAGGAACTCTATCAGGTTCGCAATATCAAGCCGTCCTTCCGCTGGGGATTGTGGATCGCCATGGCCTATTCGGCGCTGGATACCTACCTGTTCCGGGGCAAAGCGCCGTGGACGCTGCATCATCACCCGGATCATGCGAAGCTGAAGAAGGCCAGTGAATGCCCGAAGATCGAGTATCCCAAGCCCGATGGCCAAGTCAGCTTTGATCGGCTGTCCTCGGTGTTCATTTCCAACACCAATCATGAAGAAGACCAGCCCTGCCATCTGACGCTGAAAGATGCGACGGTGCCGGTCCGGATCAATCTGGCGCTGTATGACGCGCCGGAACAGCGCTACTGCCCGGCAGGGGTGTATGAGATTGTGCGGGACAGCGACGGGAACCACCCGCGTCTACAGATCAACGCCCAGAACTGCGTTCACTGCAAGACCTGCGATATCAAGGACCCGACCCAGAACATCCACTGGGTCACTCCTCAAGGCGGCGGCGGACCGAATTATCCGAATATGTAAGTAGCCTGCACCGTCAACTAAAACGCCGACACTGGGTCGGCGTTGGTCTTTCCAGGAGGTTCACAGTGGTTGCTGTTCGAGTTCGCTGTCCTCAACCAGGCTCCGGTAGGCGTGCCAAGTCGCATGACCAATCAGCGGTAGCGCAATCGCCAGTCCCAGATAAAACGTCATCAGTCCAATGCCGGTGAAGATCACGATCAGCGCGGCCCACAGCGCCATCGGTCCCGGATTGGCACGAACTGTAGCGATACTGGTCAGGATGGCGGTGATGAAATCAGTCTTGCGGTCCAGCATCATCGGGATGGACACCACGCTAACGGTGAACACTGCCGCCGCAATCGCTGCGCCGGTGATGACAAATACCAACAGGAACGTCAGTCCGCTGCCGGAGAAGAAGAGTTGCGCTGCCACCGCATCCAGATTCAACTCGCGCCCACCGACCATCACTGCGAAGATCACCGCCGCCAGTCGTACCCAGACAATCATCAACAGGCCCAGCGCCAGGCTGAACAGGGCGATGGACAGCGGGTTATGGCGCCAAGCGGTCAGCGCATGGCCCAGGGACACCGGTTCCCCCGCTTCCAGCCGCCGACTGATGTCATACAGGCCCATCGCCAGAAACGGGCCTACCAACAGGAAACCACTGGTCAAAGCCAGCACAAAGTGGAATCGGGCTTCCGTCATGTAGACCAGCAGGTAGCCCATGACCGCAAACAGCAAGCCATACGCAACGCTGGCGGATGGCGCTCGCCACATATCTTTCCAGCCGGCTCCCAGCCATTCCCAGGGTTGATCCATCGAGATCAGCCGCACCTTGGGGGTGGTCTGCGTGTTTTCAATTACGGGAATTGTCGTCACCATCGTCATTTCTCCCTCACCGTGTGGAAAGCAGATCATCGGGTTGAAACAGTAGACTTGGAAAAATCCGCGTAATCCTGAGTACTACGCCTGGTTTTTCCGGCATTGAATAAGATGACCTTGCCCACGCGAAAGAGTTGCAAAGGTTTTGTAAAATATTTGCAGAAGTTTTGAAGAAGATTCCCCTCCTTGGCCAAGGAGGGGTGGCGCGAAGCGACGGGGTGGTTCGGGAGGTCGGCGATCTATTGCGCGCCGCCACTGCGTTGGGAACGTAACCGGCGATAGAGATCATAGGTTTGCTGGGCGATGCTGCGCCAACTGTAGTGCCGTTCTACCCGTTCGCGACCCGCCAGCGCCATGCGCTTGCAGAGATCCGGGTCGTTGGCAATGCGGTTAATGGCGTCGGCCATCCCCCGCTCAAACCGGGCGGGTGAGATCGGATCATGCGGCAATTCATCCGACAGATGCGGATCCACCAGAAAGCCGGTTTCGCTATCGACCACCACCTCGTTAATACCCCCCACTGCGCTCCCCACCACCGGGGTGCCGCAGGCCATGGCTTCCAGATTGATAATGCCGAAGGGTTCGTAAATAGATGGACAGCAGAAAATCATCGCGTGTGAATACAGGGCGATGGTCTCCTGGCGCGGCAGCATCTTGGGAATCCAGACAATGCCGGTTCGCTGACTTTGCAATTCCCGGACGATGTCCTCGATTTCGCGCTGCATGGCCAGTGTGTCGGCGTCGCCAGCGCACAGGACGACTTGCAGCTTGGGATCGATATGGGGAATGGCTTGCAGCAGATAGTACAGCCCCTTTTGCCGGGTGATACGCCCGACAAACAGCACATAGGGGCGGCTGGGATCGACACCATGCTTAACCAGCACTTCCGGCGCTTCTATGGGTTGATATTCCTCGGTATCGATCCCGTTGGGGATGACCACCACTTTGGTCGGATCGACATCGAACAGCCGCAGGATGTCATCGCGGGTGCTGCGCGAGACGGCAATGATGGAATCCGCGGTTTCCAGGGCGCTTTTCTCGATCCAGCGGGACAGGTCGTAGCCGTGGCCGAGTTGATCACGCTTCCATGGTCGCAACGGCTCCAGCGAGTGAACGGTAATCACCAGCGGGATGTTGTAGAGAATCTTGGCAAGGATGCCGCTGAAATGGGCGTACCAGGTGTGGCAATGGATGATTTCCGCGTTGCCACCTTCGAGTTCATCGCCGACGCCTTGGCCAACAAAGGCCAGGCAGGTACTCAGCGCTTTAAGCGGGGAGACGAAGGATTGCGGACAACCAGCGAAATGCGTGGTGTCCATTTTGACGCCGCGCACATGCAACTGTCCTTCGTCCAGGTGCTGATCGTGGAAACTACGCACCTCAACCGAAGTCAATTTCGCCAGTTCGCGGGACAGGTATTCGACGTGAACACCAGCACCGCCATAGACATACGGTGGGTACTCATTGGTAGTCAGCAGGACGCGCATGATTCTTATTCTCCCTTGGGGCCGGGCAGGTGGCAATGCAGGTGAAAGAAGTCGGGCATTATCCAAGCAAAGCCGGGTTTTTGAAAGGGTAGAACCGGTGCGGCGGGGCGTGAAGGGCGATAGCAAAATGGAGTACGCTTATCCTCATTCACCCTTTTCATTCAGGAATCTCTCATGTCTCAGGCACCGCTGATTCAGGAACTCAACGACTACCTCAACCACTATGTCCCACTGTTTCAGGCCATGCAGGCGCGGATCGACGATCACGATGGAGGATTGCGCATTACCGCGCCGCTAGAGCCGAATATCAATGACAAGGGGATTGCGTTTGGTGGATCGATGGCGGCGCTGGCGGCGCTGACCGGCTGGGCGCTGACCCGAATGACCCTCAGCGAGCATGGCGAAACCGGCGAGATTGTGATTACCGAGGCGACCCAGAAATTCCTGCGCCCGGTGCGGGAAGAGATTGTGACCGAGTGCATTCGACCCGATCCCGCTGAGGTGGAACGTTTTATCCAGCACTATCGCCACCGCCGCAAAGCCCGCTGGACGGTGCAGGTGGTCATTCGCGCGGGCGGCGAACCGGCGATGACCTTTACCGGGCAATATGGGGTGTTCCGCGCCGAGTAAGGCAATTTGCCCTATTGCAACCGGTAGTCAGGCGATCTTGCCGATGATGACGGGTTGGATGGGCATCTTGAAGAACCTTATGGGGTGTAGTAGTCTAATTTGCATCACGTCGGCGGGCGCGAAAGTGGTTGCCGCAGGGGCAATAACCGCCTGAAAGCTGGCTGATATCGCCATGCAGGTATCGGACTACACCCCCGCCGACGGATACTCCTTCCAGAGCAGTTTCCCTTGCCGTTGCTTGTCCAGCGATTTTGCGTCCATTGGAATCGCGTTCCAAACCACCTCCCCGTCTGGCATCGTTTTGACGATCACCAGCAGGTCGTATTTCGGCCCGGAAAACAGTTTGATGTAGCGGCGTCGCCATTCATCACCATACGGACTCAGCCAAATCTCCGTAGGGCGTTCAAGCGTTGGAATAATCAGATGCGCGTAACGCTCGCGGGCGTCGTGGCGCTTTTCAACGATATGAAACAGCCACTGATCGTCAATCACTGCATCGCCCATCGGAGTGGTGACTATTCGCTGACCACCGGGAGCAATACCAATCGCAGCTCGCAATAAATCGACAGCTTCATCAAGCGTGTTACCTCGCGCACTGGTCAGCGTTGCTGTTTCAGGGGTTATGATTTTTTTGAGTTCTTTGACAGACGGCAACGCTAAATCAGTCCAGCCTTCCAAGTCCCCCACCCTCCGCCACTGGTAGAGATCATCTTTCCCCACATTGTAGATGCTTTCGAGGGTCTCGTTGTCCTCCGGAACAGGATGTCTACCTTCAAGGCAATACCTGCCCTGGTAATGTGGTCAACCACCGTCCGGCATTGGCTAATTGCCGACGCAGCAGTGTCCAGTTTTCCTCGCGTTGCCGCTGTTCCAGACAGCGCAGAAACCGCACCTTCCCGGCTTCATCCTGCCGATCCAGCAGCGCTGCCCACAGCACGTCATCGACGTTGTAAATCCGCCCCTCGGCCAGACAGACCGGAATGACCTCAGCCACCGGCGTGGCCAAATCCCCAGCAACGGCTTCCACCGCCGCTCGGATATTGACCGCCTTCGGTTCCTGGGGATGGTGCAGATCGTAGGGCGGCTGCCATTCCCGGTGTGGGCGTAATTGGTCGATGTGGCTGACCACAACCAAGACCGGCGGTGGGCAGCGCTCCAGCCGGGCGGCAAATTCACGGCGTAACTCATCCAGGCGCGTCCGCTCCAATTGCCGGTCGGGGCGATGCGCCGCACACACCCAGAGAATCAGGTCGGCATCCATCACCACTTTTCGCAACGCTTTTTCAGTGAACAACGCCGTATCACAGCCCGGCGTGTCGAAGATCAGCGCGGTGGTCAATCCTTCCCGCTCCAGCCGATAGGGCGTCAAACCGGTGGTGGTGTCGGGCAACACATCAGCGGCGGCGGTTAACCGGCCAAACAGGGCGTTGATCAGGCTGGATTTACCAGCATTGGCGCGACCCAGGACGATAATCCGCAACGGTTCGCCATCGAGTGACGCGGTTTCAGTAGCGGCTATCCAGTCCCGCCGAGAGCCGGGCGTCGGTTGGGCGGTCGGTTCCGCCTCGGTCAGGGTCAGCTTCCCGCTGTACAGCTCAATGGCGTAATAGCCGACCTTGCGGACATATTCCCGCAACAGCCAGCACTGCATTTCCGTCCAGGCCTGACCATACGCCTGACCGCGCAGATGCCCCCAAGCTTCACTGAGCAGGGCATCAACGGGATTGATCACCAACCGACCGGCGCGATAGACGTTCATCACCCGCTCGGCTTTGTCCTTCCAGCGCCAAACGCGGAGCAGATCGCCAATCGTCAGGCGGTTGCTGAAGGGGATATGGTCGGTGATCGTCGCCCGCAGGTCGCGGCTGGCGCGTTCAATGATGAGCAAGGTGTGCGGGATCGTCAGTTCCAGCAACGGCCGCTCTTCCTGGGGATGGTAATGGCGGGCGACAATCTCCAGCGTGTTCTGACCCAGCGCCCATAACCGGCCGCCGTCATTCAGTGGCCAGTCATCGGGGTTCACCGTCGCCGCTAACTGTTCTACCGCCGTCCAGGCACCGTCGGCTTTCGGCGGCCAGTGGACATTCGGTTGGGTCGCCGCATCCGCCAGCAACTGACGATCCCGGCGTAACAGCCAGCGCTGCACACCATATCCCGCGGCGCTGCACCCCAGCATCGCGACCAACCACCCGGACAATCCTTTGACCTGCCATAACCAGAACAGACCCAGCGGCAACAGCGCCACGACCGGCAACGCCCACAGCAACAACGCCACCAGTCGCAACCGGTCAAGGTGTTGCCAGCCCTTCATGGGAAATCCCCTCCTTGGATAAGGAGGGGTGGCGACGAAGTCGACGGGGTGGTTCGAGGCGGCGATTCCACAACGCATTCAGGCTCGCTATCGCAGGGCAGAGGCGTTGGAACGGGCTTCGTCAACGGATCAGCCCTGCCGGCGCAAATCCAGCGTGTAGGGGAAGTTGGCGTTCGCTTCCTCCTCGGGCGGATTCATCGAACCCGGCGTATGGCCATAGGACCAGAAGCGGGCAAAGCGGCGCGCCTCCGCTTCATTGGCGTTGATCGGGAACACTGCCGGATTGCGCCCGCCGGGATGCTGGACATGGTAGGTGCAACCGCCCATCGACCGCTGATTCCAGGTATCGACAATGTCGAACACCAGTGGCGCGTGAACCCGAATGGTGGGATGCAAGGCTGACGGTGGTAGCCAAGCGCGGTAGCGAACGCCAGCGACAAATTCCCCGGCCACTCCCGTAGGCCGCAACGGCACCCGCCGCCCGTTACAGGCCACGACATGCCGCTCACCGGTCATGCCACGCACCTTGACCTGCATCCGTTCCACGGACGAATCGACATAGCGGGCGGTGCCGCCCAGCGCCTGTTCCTCGCCCAGCACATGCCACGGCTCCAGCGCCTGACGCAGTTCCAAGTCAATATCCCGCTGAACCACGTTGCCGTAATGCGGAAAGCGGAACTCGAAAAAGGGTAGGAACCAGTCCACGTCAAACGCATAGCCGGTGTCGTTCAATTCACTGATCACATCCCGGAAATCTTCCCAAACATAGTGCGGCAGCAGGAACCGGTCATGAATCTGCGTCCCCCAACGCGCCAGTCCGCGATTCGGGTAGGGCTGCTCCCAGAACCGCGCCACCAGACTCCGCAGCAACAGCATCTGCATCAGACTCATCCGGGCATGGGGCGGCATTTCAAACGCCCGCATTTCCACCAGCCCCAGCCGACC